>JBKJLZ010000289.1:0-4964 GCA_046596705.1 Sphingorhabdus sp.
AGATGTCGTAAACATGCACGCGGCCCAATCGAGCGTCAAAAAGGGCGAAACCCTGATCGACACGGCAATGACGCTGAACGCCATGCGTGCGGACGCGATTGTAATCCGCCATGGCAGTTCGGGTGCAGTGCAGTTAATTTCCGGCAAGGTTGACTGCCCGGTCCTGAATGCTGGAGACGGCAGCCACGAGCACCCCACACAGGCATTGCTTGACGCACTAACAATCATGCGCCGCAAGGGCCGCGTCGAAGGTCTGCGGATCGTGATATGCGGGGATGTGCTCCATAGCAGAGTCGCGCGGTCGAACCTATTCTGCCTTACGATGCTGGGCGCTGAAGTTCGGATGGTTGCGCCGCCAGCGCTGATGCCGTTTGGCATTGAGGCCTTTGGCGCAAAGGTGTTTACCAACTTCGACCAGGCCCTCGATGGTGCAGATGTCGTAATGATGCTCCGGCTGCAAAGCGAACGGATGCAGGGCGACTTTATCCCCTCCCCGCGTGAGTATTTCCATTTATATGGGCTCGATGACAGTAGGTTGGCAAAGGCCAAACCCGACGCTCTTGTCATGCATCCTGGTCCGATGAACCGCGGCGTTGAAATCGCCAGCAACATTGCTGATCATGTCGAACGCTCAGCGATTACCGAGCAAGTCGAAATGGGGGTCGCAGTTCGGATGGCCTGCCTCGACATTTTGACCCGCAAAGCGCGTGGGCAGGAGGGCTGGGCATGACTGGCATAAATGTGATCGGCGGCCATGCGATATTGCCGGGTAATCCTGGTATCCAGGCATTGCACATCCACGTCGAAAACGGCAAAATTGCATCGGTCGGCAAGGCATCGCCTTTGGCCGAGCAGCTCGATGTAACGGGGCTGGTTGTCGCACCCGGAATTATCGACCTCGGCGTATTCGCGACCGACAAACCGGCGTTCCGGTTTGGCGGAATTACCCGTGCCGCGTTGATGCCCGACCAGTCGCCAGCCCACGACGATCCGGCGGCGATCCGTTATGCCGGACTGAAGGGCAAACCAGATTTCTGGGTTCATCCGCTCGCCGCCGCCACCCGTGCGCTCGACGGTCAGCATATGGGCGAAATCGCACTGATGAAAGCAGCAGGAGCGCGCGGGGTTGCGACTGGCAGGCGATGGATCGCCGATAGCGGCATCATGCTGCGGATAATGCGGTATTGCGCCGCGCTCGATCTGCCTGTTTTCGTTCATAGCGAAGACGCAGGGCTTGCGGGCAATGCGGTTGCGACCAACGGTGAAACGGCAACATTGCTTGGCTTGTCGAGTGCGTCGCCGATTACCGAAGCGTTATCAATCGCTCGCGATTTGCTGCTCGCCGAAGAAAGTGGCGCTCATGTCCATTTCCGCCAGGTTACGACCGCGCGCGGGCTGGACCTGATCCGCGATGCCAAAGCGAAGGGTCTGCGCGTCACTTGCGGGATAACACCGGCGCATCTTTTCCTCTCCGATAATGCAGTTTCGGACTTCCGCACATTTGCGAGGATTTCGCCGCCGCTTCGGTCGGAGGACGATCGACTTGCGTGCATCTCGGCAATTGCCGATGGTACCATTGACGTTATTGCTTCAGGTCACGACCCACGCGGCCCTGAGGACAAGCGCCTGCCCTTTTCCGAAAGCATGCCCGGCATGGCAGGCGCCGAAACACTGCTGGCATTATCGCTAAATCTGGTGCGCGACGGTCATATCAGCATCGGTCGCCTGTTCGAGCTGCTGGCCGCCAATCCGGCCAAAATACTGGATATCGAGGCGGGCCAGATCGCCGAAGGAATGGAGGCCGACCTGATTTTCATCGATCCCGACGCACCTTGGCAGGTCGATGGTGATCGAATGGCAGCTTTGGCGGGTAATACGCCGTTCGATAAGCTTCCGGTGCAAGGTCGAGTCCGCAAAATGATGAAGGGCGGCAAAGTCATCTGACCTGTCGCCCTTGAAAACGTTATGTTTTAATCGGTTAGCGTGCGGCGACGCGACGACCTTTATTGCCGGCCATCCGGACAGGTTCACCGGCAGTGCTGCGAACGAGACAGACGCCACCCATCGACTTGATTTTCTGGCATGCCGCGACAGCGGCGGCACGATTGCCAAAACCTGCGGCGGCTAGACGCACCAACGTTCTGCCATTGACGGTGACATTGGAATTTGCGGAATTATGGCCGCTGAGCACGCCGAAACGCTTGCTATATTGGTTCCAGGCCTTTTGCGCGCTGGCAGCTGAGGCAAATGCGCCCAACTGAACCTGATGCGATCCAGAAATTGTGGAAGCAGGAACATCTACCATCGCCATTTTGATTGGAGTAAAGACAATGCCTTTGAAGGGTTGAACTGGTGCTGAAATCAGCGGTGCCTCAATTGTTGGCTGCGGTGCAACGCTGGCAATCTTCACATTGGTTTCGACCGCTGCAAATCCGGCGCTTTCAGCGACGGGTGCCGGGCCGATTGCGGCCAATTCAACTGGAGCCTCTGCACTAGGCATGGCAACAGGGACAGCGTCAGTCTGGACCTGCGCCAGACCAGCAGGAATAGTATTCAGCGCCAAACGCACTGGCTGACCAGCGTCTTCACGCGGCGTAACATTCAGCAAGCCTGCGACGCGCATCTGATAAGCACCTGGACGCGCATATTGTGCCCATTCGGCGATACGCTCGTTGACCTTGTCCTGCGACATATCCTGCACCGCCATGATGCGTGCCTCGCGCCAACGTCCGTCAAGCGCATAAGCAAGCGCCAAGTTCTGACGGGTACGGGCGGAGGCGTTGTCCGCGCGGATTGCATCGGACAATAATTGAACGGCGCGGCCCGACTGACCGGCAAGTGCCAATGTGAGGCCATAATCGCTGATCGGGATGATCGACTGATGCGTTTCAACGAGCGACAATGCTGAGTCTACCTGACCCTGTGCAATGCGGGTAAGCGCCAGGCTAATCACGGTGCGCGGATCGACCTGCCCCAGATCCATTACGTCCATCAACGTACGTTCAGCTGAAGCGAAACGGCCCTGCGCCATGTATGTACGTGCGAGCAAGGCGCGGTAGTCGCGGTTGTGCATATCTGCTTCGACCGCAAGCTCGGCAAATGTCAAAGCCCGGTCCAACTTGCCTTTGGCCATGTAAATTTCGGCCTTTTTTGCCCATGCATACGCTTTTTGGGGGCCAGCTTTAGCTGAGGAAACTTTCGAAGTGCTGGAGATGCCCAAACTCGTGCAGCCCAAAGTCGGCACCGCAATAAAAGTAGCCGACAGCGCAAGCTTCATTACGAAATTGCTATTCATGACAACACCTCAAAAAATTGCACCGAGTTCAACATTATCGTTTCGGTGATGGTACGTTAGCCGCTAGCTGACCAACTTCCGGCATCAGGGCGAGAAAGGCATCAAGTGCATCGGTCACAAGCATCTGCGCCGATTTGTTATGTACAGCACACGCCAACCGAAGTTTCAGGTGACGTTCTTGATCGAGCCTTAGTGTAAACGCTGCCTTTTCTTTAAGCCCCGGTGCGGCGCGAGCCTTCGACCTTGTAGCCGGTGCTTTGACCGACGCAGAAACTGGCACAGAAACTGGCACAACCGGTGCCTCTGGCGTCATTGTCACCACGGTCAATGCCGACGATACAGGTTCGATCTCATCTTCGAAACTGTCAAAGCCGACGTCAGGTTCATCTCGGTATTGCTCCAAAATTCGTTCCTGCTGATACCGTACTTCGGGCTTTACATCGGGCACGGCCGCTGCAAGCGGATTATGACCAAGATAGCCATGCTCATAATCCATCGGCGCATTAGGATCTGGGTCGACATCATAACCCATGTCATTCCACCCGAGATCGTCCTGCGCCAAAGCCGCTGAGCCTTGCTGGCCGTTCATATTCGGACGCCGCATCGCTGGGCGTGCAGCACCTTTACGGGCCAGAAGTATGCCCGAAAGCGAAGCAATTGGTTTAAGTTCAGCCATATTATCTGCTCCTTTCCGCGCTTAAGAGCCGAAGACCCGGCGACCAAATCCACCCATCGGGCGCGCTGCGGCGACCTGCTGGCTATTGGCGGCTGCAGGAGCACTGAAGACAGTGCGGCGAAAGTTCTTTTCCAACCGGTCGGATATGTAGGTCCAAAGTTGAATGACCTCCTGCGACGAACGGCCGTTATGGTCGATTTCCATCACGGTACGCCCATCGATCATCGAAGCGGCAAAATCGGTGCGGTGATGAAGCGTAATCGGTGCCACGGTTCCGTGCTGGGACAACGCAACAGCTGCCTCAGATGTAATCTTGGCTTTTGGCGTTGCTGCGTTCACCACGAAAATAAGCGGTTTTCCAGCGCGTTCGCAAAGGTCAACGGTAGCGCCGACGGCGCGCAGATCGTGCGGGCTTGGTCGTGTTGGAACAACAATCAATTCGGAGACCGAGATAACGCTCTGAATAGCCATCGTGATAGCTGGTGGCGTATCGATAACCGCCAGTTTAAACCCCTGTTGGCGCAAAACCGCCAAATCGGCAGCTAACCGGGCGACGGTCGTTTGCGCAAAAGCAGGAAGTTCCGCTTCGCGTTCGTTCCACCAGTCGGACAGCGATCCTTGTGGATCGATATCAATCAGTACTACCGGACCGGCGCCGGCAAGCTGCGCCTGTACTGCCAAATGGCCAGCGAGGGTGGTTTTCCCTGATCCGCCCTTCTGTGATGCTAATGCGAGAACCCTCACATCATTCCCCTTTGTAAATGTTTCAAACGGGGATGTGACAGAACAGGGCTAAAAATCCGTTAACGCTGCCGACAATTTGCTGACGTCATGTGAGGCGAAATGCCGCGTGTCGCTTTAAGTCGAAGCCAAGCAAAGCGGCGTGGTTTACCAGTGCATGCGGGTTAAGCTATTAGGCGCACATATTTACCATTTTGCAGTGCTCGGTATGTAAATGAGCAATGTTGACGAAGTTGGAGTGCCTGTGATGAT
>JBKJLZ010000207.1:0-4686 GCA_046596705.1 Sphingorhabdus sp.
GCCGCAGTGATGGCAGGCAAGGCGGCGGACGAGCCGGTGCTCGACCATCCAACTTGTGCAATTAGGGCATTGAAAACGGTGGCCGCACGTCCGGCACAATGTAAGTGGCGCAAAACCGCGGCGGTTCAGGAACAGCAGGCTTTGCTCACCGCGTTCGATCCGTTCTTCGAGCGCCTTCAGTAAGGTCGGCGCGATCCAGCGCTGACGTTCGGGCGCATCTAGCGTCAAGTCGATGGCCTTGATTGTCGGAAGCTTGGCAGCGCCAAAGCGCGATGGGATTTCCAGCCCGCGATAGCGCCCGATACTGACCATGTATCTCGATTCTAGCGCTGGCGTGGCTGACGCCAGCACGACTGGAAAGCCTTGCATCTTACCGCGCATAACCGCGACATCGCGGGCGTGATATCGCACGCCGTCTTCCTGCTTGAAACTGGTTTCATGCGCCTCATCAACGATAATCAGGCCAAGATTTGCGAAGGGCAGAAACAGCGCCGAGCGAGCGCCAACCAACACCTTCGCGCTGCCATCAGCTACCGCCCGCCATACGCGTCGCCGCTGCGTACTGCGCATATTTGAATGCCAGACAGCTGGTTCGACCCCGAACCGGGCAGTGAAACGTTTGAGAAACGGTTGGGTCAGTGCGATTTCGGGGAGCAATACAAGCACCTGTTTGCCAAGACGCACCGCCTCCGCCACAGCCTCGAAATAGGTTTCGGTCTTTCCCGAGCCAGTCACGCCATCAAGTACGATGGGGTCGAAATTGCCGGCACGCACTGCCTCTACCATCGACGTTGCGGCAACGCTTTGTGCATCGCTCAATTCGGGCTGGTGGAAATCGGGCTTCGGTGCGGGAAAGGGCGCATCGACACTAATCGTCACAGGCTCAAATGCGCCAGCTTTTATGAGTCCGCGAATAACGGCGTCGCTGACTCCGGCTTCCGCTGCCAGTTCGCGCACCAGGCCCTGTGCATCTTCCAGCGCGTCAAGTGCTGCAGCGCGCTGCGGCGTCATCCGCGATGGTTCATAACCTGTCCGGCGATATTCGGTGATTGTACCTGCGGGCGAAAGCGCAGCCGAGGACGCCAGCACCATCCGCAACACAGCGGCATGGCTGGTCAGGTAATAATCGGCCACCCAATCGACCAGTCGCCTAAGGCCCGGCCCGACCGGTGGGCATTCGACGACTTCGATTACCGCACGCAGCCTTTTGGCATCGACGGCCTCATCGCCAAAAACCCCATCATCCCAAACTACCCCCGCCAGCTTGCGCGGTCCCAAAGGGACGACCACGACGCATCCCGGCTTCGCGTCCATCCCGTCCGGCAACCGGTAATCGAGCGGCCCGATGGCTTGCGTCAAAAGGATGACGCGGACGCGGCTGACCGGCTGATTCATTGGGGCGCTATAGGGTGAACAGAAGCAGACGTCATCCGTTGCGAGCGGTCCACGCGATTCATCTGTCCTTTGCGGCTGCATTTTGCCATGACGCCATGAACGATTCCAACTGATGAAGGTCCGCCCACATGAAATTTTTCGTAGATACTGCCGAAATAGCCGACATCAAAGAGTTGGCGGAAATCGGCGTGGTCGACGGCGTGACGACCAACCCTTCGCTGATCGCAAAATCGGGACGCGACTTTATCGAAGTTACGAAGGAAATCTGCGCGCTGGTCGACGGACCAGTGTCGGCCGAGGTCGTAGCCCTCGATCATGTAACGATGATGAAAGAGGCCGAAATCCTGCGCAAGATCGCGGACAATGTATGCATCAAGGTACCGCTGACGATTGACGGCCTTAAGACTTGCAAGGCCCTCACCAACGACGGCACGATGGTCAATGTGACGTTGTGCTTTTCGGCCAATCAGGCGCTGCTCGCAGCAAAGGCAGGCGCAAGCTTCATCTCGCCATTTGTCGGACGCCATGACGACAATGGCTTCGACGGTATGAGCCTGATCGGCGATATCCGTTTGATTTATGACAATTACGGCTTTGATACCGAAATACTCGTCGCCAGCGTCCGCCATGGCATCCATGTACTCGAAGCTGCCCGCATTGGCGCCGATGTCATGACTGCCCCGCCAGCTGTCATCAAGGGGCTGTTCAAACATGTCCTGACCGACAAGGGTATCGAAGGATTTCTTGCAGACTGGGCGAAAACAGGGCAGGCTATAGGGTGATGGATATGATCACAAACCCCGATAGACGTGGCGCCGACGGTAAATTGGTTGTGCCGGACGAGGTGCAGGACGCCGTTCGCACGCTGCTTCTCTGGGCAGGCGAAGATCCGGACCGTGAAGGGCTTCTCGACACTCCGGCGCGAGTCGGGCGAGCATGGCGCGAATATACCGAAGGCTATGCGCAGGACCCCGGCATCCATTTGGCGCGGACCTTCCAGGAAGTTGGAGGCTATGACGAACTGGTGCTGCTCAAGGACATTCCGTTCCAGTCGCATTGCGAGCACCATATGGCCCCGATTACCGGCAAGGCGTCGATTGCTTACATGCCCACTGACCGAGTCGTCGGCATATCGAAACTGGCTCGCGTTCTTCACGGCTATTCGCGGCGTCTGCAAGTTCAGGAACGGCTGACCGCACAAGTTGCGCAATGTATTTGGGAAAACCTGAAACCGCACGGTGTTGCTGTGGTTATCGACGCGCAGCACGGCTGCATGACCAGCAGAGGCGTGCGCACCCCCGGCGTTGGTATGGTAACATCGAAGCTCATCGGCTGTTTCCTAGACGACCAACGAAGCCGTAAGGAAGTGCTTAGCTTGATGGGCTACTGAACCGATTATGCGAGTCCCTGTCGTTTTGGGTGCCTCGCTCCGCGTTGTAACGCGCTGCCTAAGCCCGTATAGACATGGCAAAAGGAACTGACATCATGAGCAAAGTAGCGGGCATATCGATACGCAATCTGTTGCTACTGTCCGTCTGCATTGCTTGGGCGACACCTACGCCTGCCGTCGCGCAGTTCAGCGGACTGCTCGGAAAAAAATCGCAACCCAAGGATGGGCAGTCAAAGGATTGCGCAGCCAAATCGAAGAGCAGCGTCGGCAAATCCATACTTGGCGGGGTGATGGGCGAGATTACCGGGCGAGCAACACGGCGCATGGGTGTTGTCGGGAATTTCGTTCCGCGTGCCGAGGTGGCTGGTTTGCTTACCGACGCGATCGCATGCAAGCTTGACCCCGACGAGCAGGTCCAGGCAGCCGATGCAACGATCGAGGCCACACGCGGCGAAGAAGTCGGGTCAACGGCGGAATGGACCAGCGGCACGCGTGAAAATGTATCGGGAAGTTCAACGATAACGCAGAAAATGGCACAGAATGACGGATCCACATGTATGGACGTCACCGATGTTGTGATTGTTGACGGCGAAGAAACCAAGCTGTCCAAGAAAATGTGCAAGGCCCGCGGGCAGTCGCGCTACACAATCATGGCCTGATCCATGGTGCGCAAAGTGAAACCATTATATCTGGCTGGTCTGCTGCTGGTGCTATGTGGCAATGCAAGCGCAACAATGGACCCGGACAACCCGACCTGCCCGTTGAAAGCCGATTGGTCGGCCAATCGCACGATGAAGCTGACGGTAGTTACCAAAGACGGTGTAAAGGTGCTGCTCGCTGAAGGCGCGATCGACTCAGAGTTACCCGCTCGCCTTCGAAAAGCTCTCTCCGATAACCCCGAAATTGCTGAAATCTGGCTACGCTCGCCGGGTGGAAATGCGGTCGCCGGCAATCAGGCCGGACTAATCATCCGCCAGTCTGAGGGATTGATCATCACTAGAATTCCCGCTGGCTGGACATGCTTTAGCGCATGTAACTTCGTTTTCATGGGCGGTAGAGCGCGGATTATCGAACCCGGTGGTCAGTTCATGGTGCATATGTTCACAATGACTGGCGACCGCGACGCGATTGGCCAAACTGTGTCAGATGGTGCGGATTCAACCATTGAAATGATCGGTGAGATTGAGCAGGAAAGCGCGCTGCTCGCCAGCGAGGATAATGATTTTCTGATCCGTATGGGCGTATCGCGCAAACTGCTCACTGATATCATGTACCAGCAAAAAGCCTTGAAAACCGTCGATAACAAGACAACGCGGCGTTGCCTGTCCACAGAAGAAGCGCTTTTCTATAATGTGACCAATGTCGGCGGCTAGATGGCCGCTCAATAGGCTTGGCAATTACCAATTTGCTAATTTACAACCCCACTGATGCGGCGCAATCTGTCGCAACAGATGGGGAGAGGCATTATGCACAAATTGCTTTTGGCGCTTTTGGCAAGCGCAGGTTCAACCGTAGCAGTGGCGCAGACTGAAAGTTGGCAAAAACCTGCATCCGCCGCAACGATTGAGATGCAGCAAAGACAGATCGCGTCCTTACCCGCCGAGGATGGCCGCGACGCGGAGTTTGCGGAGCGTGGCTTTCTTGGGACGCTCGCCGATTCTGTCATAAGAAACAAAGACGGCATGCCCGTCTGGAACCTCGACGCATATGCATGGATGGATGGCACACCGCCCAGTACCGTAAACCCCAGCCTGTGGCGGCATATGGGGATATTGCGCAAGCATGGGCTGTTCGCCTTGTCCGATGGGATGTGGCAAGTGCGCGGCTTCGATGTGTCGAACATGACGGTTATCAGGGGCAAAACCGGCTGGATTTTGATCGACCCCCTGACGAGGCGCGAG
>JBKJLZ010000026.1:0-2823 GCA_046596705.1 Sphingorhabdus sp.
TCGACCGAGCCTCTGCAGCGCGCGACGCTGGCGATTACCGGACCGCCGCTACGCTTTTAGAAGTCGAACTACGTGACCGGCCTCTCGATCCGCTTGTGCTGCGCCTGTTGGGTGCCGCCTATGCCTATGGTGGTGAATATGAGAAGGCCATTACGGTCTTGAAACAGGCTCGTGCCGTTGCGCCGACAGACCAAGATGTCGCGCTAATGCTCGCGCGGACCTATCTTTGGGCGGGTCGCAACGACGACGCCGCTGCGACTGCGTCAGCCGTCGCTCTTGCCGATCCAGCCAATTTAGAGCTGCGTGAGGTGCAAGTTGCGATAGCGAAAGCATCGGCTGAGAAAACGGAAGGTGCGCCACAACTATTAGCCAGTTTCACTCAAGCACTGTCTTCAGTCGCGATAGGGCGCGGAAACAAAAGCTGGCATCAGTCGATTTTCGGTTTGGCCGTACCGATAGCGGATGGGGCGACGCTATCGGGCATGATCGACCGCGAAAGCCGCGCTGGCCCGATCGACACGCGAATCGAACTGCGCACCGACATCAGCTTCGGTAACGGCGGCCATGCGTATGCTGCAGCATCCGTAACGCCTAAAGCAGATTTCCGCGAGAAATGGGGCGTGCGCGTAGGCGGCGAAGCAAGCGTTGCCCGAGCAATAAGCGTCACCGTCGATCTACGCTACGCCGACTATGGTTCTACAGAAATCGTCGCAATCGAGCCGGGACTACGTCTGCATGCGGCCGACGACCATCTGTCGCTTGCGGTGAAGTCGATCAACCTTTGGACCGAGGACAATAAGCGCCGCAACGGATGGTCGGCACGAGGCGAACTGCAGGCGAAAAAATCCGTCAGGTTCGTTGCCGGAGGGGCCACTTATCCCGATACCGAAGCGGGAATTACCCGTCGGACACGCGCCGCATTCTTTGGGACGATCGTCAATCTTTCCGATCGAGCAACTCTTCGAACATTCTACGAATATGAGCAACGGGCACAGTCATACACGCGCAATGGCGTAGTACTTGCGTTGAGCATACGGTTTTGAGCCGTTGGATTGACTGGCTGGCGGCACCGGCGCATGCCGCAATTGTGGCGTCGCTGCTGTTCGCTTCGTTTTCGCTCGCGGCCATATTGCTGCTCTACATCCGACGACGACGCGCCGAGACCGATATGGCACAAAATAGCAAAGCCGACCGCGAACTTTCGCGCGAGCTTATCGCGCGTTTTGAAACGGGGCATGGCCAGAACATCGAGCCCGCTGGTCTCGATCCGCAACAGCTTGAACGGGTGTTTTCCAACCTCCTGCAGTTGGTTCGGGGTCCCGACCGCGACGGCCTGCTCATCGTCGCCGACAAGATGGGCGTGCCCGAACGTGCCATGGATCAGCTGCTAAACCGACGCGCAGCGCGACGGGTCGATGCCCTGCGGATACTAGAGCAGTTTCCAGTGCCCCGGGTCCTCCGGTTACTCGGCGAATGCATGGCTACCGACCCGAGTATGATGGTCCGAACCGAGGCGGCGGCCACGCTCACCCGGGTAGGAGCCGTGCCCTCCCCAGCTGCGATCATCGAAGCGATGCATTTGCGCACGACCAGCCCAAGCCTTCTGCACGCCGCCATGTTTCGAATGGGATCGGTGCAACACAGCTCGGAAATGGCAGTGCTGGCCAATGAACTCCCGACCGGAGCACTCCGCTCGATGATCGTCGAGGCACTCGGCTGGAGCGAAGATTTTAAGATGTTACCGATCCTTGCAGATTTTGCGCAATCCGACGATCTTGAACTTCGAATCGCGGGATTGAAGGCAGCACGGCAACTTGGCCATCCCGGCGTGCGAACGTGGGTCCTACCAATGCTACTCGACCCCGTCGATGAGGTGCGCGTGCAAGCCGCACGCACCTGCGGACAGTTGGGGCTGATTGAGGCAATTCCACTGCTTTCACGGTTGGTTGAGAATTCGTCCTGGTGGGTACGCACACGCGCCGCCGAGGCGCTGGCTCTTTTACGCGCAGGCCAGCCCGCTCCATTTGCAATCACCGGACTGCGCAAATGACAGGCAGCGAAACTGCTGCATTGGACGCTGCAATCTTGGCTTTGGCCTGGTTGAGCCTGTGTGTCATTTCAATCCGAAACGGGACATCGGTTGTTCAGCTTGTTGTCGCGGCGAAGGTTTTTGCAAAACGTATCAAGCCAGCCGCAAAATCGATAGATCTATGGTCACGCTATCAGGACCTAGCGCCCCCGGTCTCAGTTATCGCGCCAGCGTTTAACGAAGAATTGTCGATCATTGACAGCATCCAGGGATTACTCGCGCTTCATTATCCTGAGCATGAAGTGATAGTCGTCAATGATGGCTCAAGCGATGCAACGCTGGACCGGCTGTTGACCGAATTCGCAATGTATCCTGTCGATCGTCAACAGATTGCAGCACTTCAAAAGACTCGCATCCTTGGTGTTTATGCGTCAGCAACGCACCCTAATCTGCTCGTTGTCGACAAAGAAAATGGCCGAAAAGCCGATGCTGTAAACGCCGGTATAGGTTTCGCGATGACCCCGCTCGTTTGCGTCATCGATGCTGACTCGATCATCGAAGCCGACGGCTTGCTTCGCGCCGTCGAGCCATTCATGAATGACGACGGCGATCTGGTGGCAGTTGGCGGAGCGATCCGCATCGTCAATGGCAGCATCGTTCGCGGCGGACATATCGAGCATATTGGCATTTCCAGTAAATGGCTGCCGCGCTTTCAAATGGTTGAATATATGCGGGCCTTCCTGACAGCCCGAGTTGCCAATGCCGACCTCCAGATGCTCCTGCTGATCTCAGGC
>JBKJLZ010000032.1:0-2539 GCA_046596705.1 Sphingorhabdus sp.
CTTTGCCGACGTACCCCCTTTTGGCGTGTTCGGCCTTGCCAATCAGCCTTCGTTGCTGCTCGGCACCGACCTTTTGGAAAACTTCCGCCGTATCTCGCTCGACTTCAAGGCACGCAAGGTGCGCTTCCAACTCAAACGATGCCAGGCGACAAGTATCCAGCTGCGCACGTCTACTGGAATGATGTCGCGGGTTTATACCGACAAAGGCAACCAAGCGGCTTGCAAGTAGGGAAGCGGCACTGGCCGCCTTTGGCATAACTGTTTGGCTTCCGCAGCTTCGGATTGGCCCGTCCATCGATTTATACTCGATTGGCCCCGAGTCATTGCCCTGTGCGTCATCGTCATCGAAAACCGCGGAATCCTCACAAAGTAGAAGCGCTGCCCGTACCCTTGCCCGGGCTTCCCGTTCGCTGCGAGCCAGTGCATCATCGAAAAACAGCTCCCATAGGTTTTCCGCCGCCACGCCTTCATCCACCAGTTGCAAAAACCAGTCGAACCGAGTCGCCACCGCCAGCACTTCGGCCAGCGATGTTGCCGGATTGACCCGGTCGAGCAGCGCAAGCGACAGCTTCGTGTTTTGGCGGATATAGGTGGTAACGCCGTCTTCGCGTACCCAGCGCGATTCCTCACCCTTGATCGCGGCTGCCATCAGATTGTCAGCCACCACCCGCCGAGCGATGATGAGCGCCGCCTCCCACCCCAGATTGAAAGCATAGCCCCGCGCCTCCCGGCGAAGCGCATAGCCACCGGCCTGCGACATCCCAACGCTGCGCGCGGCATCGGCGACGACGCCATGGTCCGCCAGATGCGCCAGAAAAGCCGCCTGCCGCCCAGCGCTCCAGCCATCGGCACGGGATTCGTAGCGAAGATAGGCGGCAGCGGGGAGCCTGGCGTCGCTATCGTTTCGAAGCGATGAGGGGCGCGGTGTGGGGGTTTGATCGGGTTGTTCCATATTCATATACTCCAAAAGCAAGGAGAATAACCGATATGGTTAGTTGTAGGACAGAGGAAAATGAGGGGGTTGGTAAGCTGTTGTTTTGGAATGGCTAAATCAGCATTTTTCTCGGACTTGCCAAAGTTTATTTCACGCAGAGCCTGTCCTGAGCGACCGCCTTGCAGCCAGTCGAAGGGGCGCAGAGCTGCGCCAAGGCAAGCTAGTCTTTATCGATCTAAATACCGTAGTCCTGAGCCGCCAGCGCAATTGTGCGTTGGCGAATAGTCGAAGGGCGCTTCTCCGCATAGCGCAGTGCTCGACTGAGAGGCACCCTTCGACGGACGCAGCCGCTCTGCGACTGCTGCTCAGGGCTACGGTGTTAGTGTAACAGAAATTCTAGGCCGCCTTACGCGGCCGCCCACCTTTTGCGCCATTGGCGCGCGCAGCGGCTGCTTTGGCAGGCGAGCTGGTCCGGCCAGCCTTTTGCGCCATCCATTTGGCGGTGCCGAATATGCCGTTGAGTAAGCCGGGAACGGTAAAGTCGACGTCAAGCGATTCCCAGTGCAGGCCGTAGCCATCGGCTATCACCTCTACTTCGGCAAATTGCTCCGGAGTGCCATGTTCCATATCTTGCAGATATTGCGGCGGGAAAGAGAATATTGCGCTATTCGTCAATTCGACAACGATCAGGCCTGCTTTTGCGTCATAATGCGCTGAAACCGCATGAGGTTTGGTTTCACGCACGATCCGGCCCCGTTCGATTGCGGCATCATATTCGGCTTTGGTCAGCTCAACCATGTATCTCTTTCCAGCGTTTCATCAGCATCAATTGCTGTTCTTTCACAATGTTCTTGGCCCGCTTCAGGACAGACCGTTTCATCCTTTTCGCTTCTTCAACCTTGGGCAGGCCGTCAGCGCCAAAGAGCCTGATCTTGGCGTCGCCATCGCCCAAAACATGGACATGGGCCGGTTCGTGATCGTCCTTGAAGATCACAAATCGCAGCCCTGCCTCACGGTGGACGACTACCATATTCCATAACCCAATCGGATGGGTTTTTCAAGATCAGCAATCATCGGGGAGCAATTCGCGAAATTGCGCCTGCACGGTCGCCATGTCGCCCTCCGGGTCTTGGGCAAATTCCTCCACAATCAACTTTCGAGTTTGATCCAACAGCAAATTTACATCAAGCCCGCAACCACGCGCGAGGTGGAGGAGTTTTGCGAGCAGGTCGGCAATGGCGTCGCGCGCGGTGTTCACACGGGTTGCCGCCACAAAACCGGTTAAGGCATCTAACGCCCATGCGGCGCGGTCGGCATTTGTGACGTCGTGCATAGGCCCATCCTCCGTGAGCTAGTTTATGTTCTTATGATGTTCCGATCAAGATGGATTATTATTATTTCCCAATGGGAGAGGGTTTTAGTTACTGTAGTGCGGCTCACACGCGATTCCGTCGCTATCGCCGGAAATCCTCTCTCCCCTTTAGGGGAGAGATACGAAGCCTTGCTGCAAACAGCAGCTAGGCGGAGTTGAGAGGGGGAGTGCGCGCATTAACCTCACCGTCCAGCCCCTCTCCGCTGCGACTAGGCGACAAGTCGCCAAGTCTC
>JBKJLZ010000035.1:0-2688 GCA_046596705.1 Sphingorhabdus sp.
CGATCGACCAGATAGATAAACGCGCCGCCGATGCCCTTGATCGCGGGGATACGCAGCTCCATAACGCCGGTCTTGCTTTCGACCGGTTCTGCTCCGCGTTCTAGCGCCTCGCCATAGGCCTTTGCTGCGTCCCTGACGCGGAACGCCATGCCGCAGGCCGACGGCCCATGTTCGGCAGCGAAGAACGCGGCTGGGCTGCGAGGTTCGTAATTGGCAATCAGATTGATCTCGCCCTGACGCCACAGATGGACGTCTTTAGACCGGTGGGATGCAATATGCGTGAAGCCCATGCTTTCGAATACCGGCTCCAGAAGGCCTTTCTCTGGGGACGCAAATTCGACGAATTCGAAGCCGTCGAGGCCGAGGGGGTTTTCGAAGAGGTCGGTCATGGGTGAATCCAATCGTGCAGAAGCAACTGACCTATGTCAGCGCTGTTGGATAGATAGTATCAAATGATACTAGTTTGCGCAAGAGCTTTCATCCAAGTTCGCCCACCCTTGCCCGCAATCGGGCGAGCATCGCTTCGAGTGCCTTGGGCTCGATGCTGTTCACCAGCTCGGCCTCCACCGACAGCGCCAGCGGCACGATCTGGTCGTAAAGTTCACGCCCGGTCTCAGTTAATGCAAGGTGGTGCGAGCGTCCGTCTGCGGCGTTAGGGGCACGGCCAATCAACCCCCGCTCCTCAAGCGCTTTGGAGGCGCGGTTTACCGTTACTTTGTCCATCGCGGTTGCTGCCACAAGCTCGCGTTGAGTCGCTGACGAGATCTCACCCAGCACCGCCATCAATCGCCATTCCGGAATTTTGAGCGCGAACTTCCCTCGATAAGCGCGCGCAATCAGGTCGCTGACCGCGTTGGAGGTTATCGACAGCTGGTAAGGCAGAAATTCGGCGAGGGTCAGTTTAGATTGAGCCATGCCGCTTCCCTAGCCGCCAACGAAACGAATGCCAAACCAGATGGTTCGCGGGGTTGCGCGCTCAATCACGCCGTTGCCAGAAACCGCAGCCTCCACAGGCGTGTCGAACAGGTTTTCGCCGCGTAGCGTGAGGCTGAATTTATCGGTCAATGCGTATGACAGGCTGCCATCGAGGGTTAAAGCATCATCAAGCCGCTGGCCATTCAGGTCGTCTTCGAACTGCGCGCTGACATATCGCAAATTCGCCGCTGCATTAAAATCCGAGCTGTCATATTCCAGCGCAACATTACCGAAATGCCGAGGCACCTGAGCAGGACGAAATCCGTCCAACGCCGCTGCCAATCCATTATCGCTGACCGTGGCATCGACATAAGCGTAACCTGCCCGTAGCGTGAAAGGCTGCAGATCGAGGTTCGCATCCAATTCGACGCCTTTACTGCTTATCGCGTCCAGATTTTCGCGGCGGCGGTACGCGCCGCCTGCTGCAACGAACCCTACACCGGGAAAGTTACCGGGCCCACGTCCTTGGGTCACATTGGCAATGGCGTTATCAAGCCGGTTGACAAAAGCGGTTGCGGAAAACGACAGTACATCATTTTCAAATTCCAACCCAACCTCGGTACCCTTCAATCGTTCGGGAGCCAACAGTTCGTTTGCGGCAGTCGCATCTGCGCCGACACGGAAAGGGCGATAAAGTTCGTTCAAAGTCGGCAATCGCCACCCCAGATAAGCCGCAACGCGCAATTTGACCGAATCTGACGCCTCAAAGGCAAAACCCGCCCTGCCCGTGCTTTCCCAGCCTGATCGGTCGGCAAAAATATCGTCCGAGCGGACAGATCCACCGATATTCACTTCCTTGCGAAAGCCGTTTGCAATGCGCCAATAATCCGCGCGTCCGCCAGCTGTGAGCGTTAAATCGTCCAGCGGTTCGAGGCTGACCTCGGCGAAGCCGCCCATCGTGTCGGTCTGCCCGCCCGCGATCCGGTTGCGTCCCGGAACGGTGCCTGTAAAAAAGAAATTTTCTTTGGTTTCACCAACCGTCCGCCGCCAGTCGGCGCCGATGCGGAGTTCGGCATTGTTGCCAACGGGTGGCCGGACTTCGAAACGTGCGCCAAGTCCGGTCGATGGAACAGAATATTGGTCGAGGGTCAGGCTGACCGAACTCCGGTTCGCCGCCACCGCGCCAAAGCGCGACGCAAAGTCACGAATCTGCACATAACCTAGCGCGCTCCATTGCCAGCCGCCCGGCGTGCGATTTATTAAACGCAGACTGGCATCGACGCCGCTATTCTGGTTATCCGAGAAATCGAAGCCACGGTCGCGCTCGTCGGTAAAACCGCGCAGATTTGCTTGCAATTCGCTATCGGCGGACAATGCCGCGACGGCCCGCAACGCAATCCCCATTTGCTCGTAAGGGGCCTGACGGTCAACCGCGCCGCGCTGGCTTTTGACGATGGGAATGAAGCCGTCGCCTCGCGCAAAGCTGCCCGAAAGAGAAACACTGCCCTCACCCAGCTTACGCAGCAGCGAAGCCTTGGCATCGACGCTGTTCCGACTGCCGTAAGCAACACCTCCACTCAGTTGATCAGTGTTCTGCTTACTGTCGAGTTCGATAACACCGGCCAGCGCGCCCGGCCCTGATGCCACCTGCCCTGCCCCTCGACGGACACGAATGCTGGCAAGATTGAGTGCGTCATAGCTTGGTAGACTGATCCAGCCACCGAACGGGTCGGCCTGCGGCACATCGTCGAGCACGAGAATTGCGCGTGACGA
>JBKJLZ010000302.1:0-3178 GCA_046596705.1 Sphingorhabdus sp.
CGCGGAGGTAAACCTCGAGATCGACGTACTGGCGCGTTATCTGAAACGGATGGAAGATTTGCGCGCCGCTTAAAATGGCATCCAGCGCTGCTTTTTTGAAAATTTCATATAGCCTACATTGGCCCCAAGCCGAAGCCCGCCTCCGACTCTGATCGGTATCATAACGACATCGTCGCGCCGCAGATAGCTGGCATTGAACCCGCCAACCAAATAGGCGGCACCCTCGCCAGCTGGATAACGGCGGTAGAGATCCTCACTGTCGTAAAGATTGTAGACCAGCACAAAAGTGCTGCCAGCGTTTGCCCCGGCGTCAAGCCCGATCGACGGGCCAGTCCAGTATACCGGCTTCTGCCCCTCGACTTTGTGATTGAGCGTACCCGAACCATAGCGCAGGCCAACAATAAACGCGCCGCCGCCTTCACGACCGACAATATATCCGTTGGGCCGACCCTGCTTTTTAAGGATGTCCTCGATCAATTTCCCCAACCCCTGGGCACCTTTGCCGAACACGCCTTCAGCGGCACCGATCAAATCATCCTCCTGATATGTTGCCTGGTCAGCGCCGATGGCAGGAGCAGCCATAGGCGAACTGTCTTGCGGTAGAGCCGTTGTGCTTTCGGTCGGAATACCATCCTGAACCGTTGTTTCGCTCTCGGTGGGTGGAGTTTGCAACGGTGTTGGTGCGCCGAGATCGGCATCGATGGCCTCATTGGGATCGACATTGGTGATTTGAGCGCTGCCCGGCGATGCGACCATTGATGCTGCTGCAATCACCAGCATCAAACGCGTGCTTAGCATCCCAAGCGAAAGTTTTCTGTGCGATTTGTGCATGACGCACCCCTCCTGCAAATTAGAAGATGCCTTATGGTTTACCGCGATGAGCGCACAATGAACGGGCGGCGACTTGAGTCCTATTTGCGCTCGAACGAATTGAACGCGCTTTTATCGAAGAAAAACAGAACTGTTCAATAGGCATTGCAGGCCCTGAAATGCGCGGCTATAGGCCGCCAATGCCAAGCGCGTTGGAGACGTGGGTGAGTGGCTGAAACCAACGGTTTGCTAAACCGTCGTACTGGTAAATCCGGTACCGAGGGTTCGAATCCCTCCGTCTCCGCCAATTTGCAGTCCATATTTGGGTAAAATCGCGCGGAATCTATGTCAAGAAAACGTAAACGCAGTTCGCGATTTGAAGCATTGAGAGCGAAACCGCCGCTTTACTGGTTGAAGCTGGTGGTGATTACAATCGGCACCGGTTATCTGGCGTGGCTGTCGTTCATCCATGCAGTCGCCAATGTGACTTGGCAACAAAACCCGGATGTGGCACTGCGATACGTGCCTGACCATCCTTTGGCGCTGTCACGCAAGGCAGACGAACTGTTCGCTGAGAATCAGGACCCAGCAACACTGGCCAAAGTCGAGGCAATGGCCAAACAATCGCTTCGGGGCGGTGCGCTCAATCCGGTAGCCATTCGACTACTCGGTTATGTCGCTGACGTGCGGGGCGATGAAAAGAAAGCGCGTGAACTGATGCTGCTTTCCCAAAAAGTGTCGCGGCGCGATTTCGGTACACAGCTATGGTTGATCGAGGACTCGGTTGCTCGGAATGACAAAAAGCAGGCGCTCTATCATTACGATATTGCAATGCGGACCACGCCGAGCAGCCATGTGATATTGTTCCCGACATTGATTGGCGCGTTGACCGACCCAGAAGTTCGCGTCGCGTTGGTGCCATACGTAAAAGCGGCACCCGACTGGCTTCCTGGGTTTATAGGTCAAGCGATTAATACCATCGACAATCCGGCCAATCTCGTCGATGTTCTGGTGAAAGCAGGCAAGTTACCCGACCGTGACGATTATCGAAGCCTGTCCAACGCGCTGCTGGGTCAACTGGCGACGAGGTGGAAATTTCCGGCGTTCAAACAATATTATTTGAGCATTCCGGGCAATCGCGCTTCGACATTTGAATCGGCATCATTGACCAACGAGACGGTCAATCTGCGCTATCCGGCTGCGGGATGGCAGGTTGTGGAAAACCCCACCATCGGTGGTGACTTTTCGCAAGCTGACAGGAATGGCCGTCACAGCCTGAACGCTTTTGCCGGATCGGGCGAGCGTGGCGAGTTGATGCGGAAATATCTGTTTCTCAAACCCGGTAACTATCGTTTTGCAGCCCGCTATATGGCCCAAGATAGTGCACCCGATTCCGAAGTCCGCTGGGAACTACAATGCTTGTCGGCTTCGGGCAACACCGCCAAATGGTCCGCGGCCACCCCGGTGAATCAGGGCAGCTTTGCCACCACGCAGGTTTTCACGCTCGGAGCCGATTGTGCCAACCAGGCTCTGATCCTCCAAGTGGCAGGCGGCAGCGGGCAGTTGGGAGCGGAGTTTACGCTAAGCTCAGTCGATATCATCCGCCGCTGACGTCCCAACGTGGAGCTTGGCCGCGATCCACTCGCCCGAGCCCCCTCATCCTAAAATAACCAAGCGGTAAACGATAAAAATTTTCCCGGCAAAGGTCACACTAAAGTCTCACCTGAACCGGGATCATCCCATGCCAAAGGCGTTCAGTTTATTTCCATCGGGGTCACGGAAATAACCGGCATAAAAACCTTCGCCACGTGGTCCAGGAGGGCCTTCGCAAGTCCCGCCATTAGCTATGGCAATATCGTAAAGCCGGTGCACCTGTTCCTTGTCCGCTGCCTGAAATGCAACCATCACGCCATTGCCAACGCTTGCCGCATTGCCATCATGGGGCTTGGTTACGGCAATTCCCGCTGGACCGTCGGCTTTGCCCCATGCGATGAAGGTTTCGAAATCCATCATTCGCGGGGTCTGCATTTCAGCGGCAATCGCATCGTAAAATATAGCAGCGCGCGCCAGATCATTTGTACCGACTGTTACATATCCAATCATCAAATCTCTCCCTTATCGATGTTAGAACATTACAAGAACATATGTTAAATGTCAATCAGCAATTGGCACAAGCTTGTCCTGCGTCTTGGTATCAAAATCGCCTGCATCGTGGCGCTCATGCAGCTGACTTGCCGGGTCGCCCATCACACGGTTGACCATACGGCCTCGCCTTACTGCTGGCCGTGCGCCAATCTGGTCGGTCCAGCGGATGACATTTTTGTAGTCCTTAACCGCCAAAAAATCGCCAGCCTCATAGACCAGTCCT
>JBKJLZ010000109.1:0-10207 GCA_046596705.1 Sphingorhabdus sp.
GCTTGATGAATGCGGTTGCGTGGCGCAGGTCGGGAGACATCCGAACCTCGGTCACGCTGACGCTATGGCTGGTCAGCACATCATCATGCACTTCATCGCGTGCGAGCAGTTCCGACAGGATATGCCGAAACTGTTCGCCCACGCGAAGCAAGCGGACCGAGCGCCCTTCCGGACCTGTGTCGTTATGTTTGGCCATAAAGCTCCCCTTTCAGGCTTGAGCTAGGTTCACAACGTCCGTTCACGCTCCTCGACCTCGAAGACTTCCAGCATGTCGCCTGTCTTGACGTCATTGGTATCCGCCAGCACAACCCCACATTCCATACCGCCACGGACTTCGTCGACATTGTCCTTGAAACGGCGCAGCGATGCGATTGTGGTTTTCGATACGATAACATCTTCGCGGGTAAGACGAGCGAACAGACCCTTCTTGATGACGCCCTCGGTAACCAATAGACCAGCAGCCTTGTCGCGCTTGCCCGATTTGAATACGTCTTTGACTTCGGCGCGGCCAACGACGGTTTCGATAATTTCCGGTCCAAGTTCGCCCGCCATTTCCTTGGCGATGTCAGCGGTCAGGTGATAGATCACATCGAAATATTTCAGTCGGACCCGGTCGCGCTTGGCCAGTGCCGCCGCCTTGGTATTAGGCCTAACGTTAAAGCCGATGAGCGGCGCGTTTGAAGCCGCTGCCAACAACATGTCAGATTCGGTAATTCCGCCGACACCGGCCGATAAAATCCGCACTTTGATCTCGTCGGTCGAAATATTGTTAAGCGCGGTGACGATTGCCTCGACCGAGCCTTGTACATCGCCCTTAATCACTACCGGATATTCCATCGCGCGATTTGCGGACAGATTGTCGAACAGATTTTCAAGATTTGGTGCTTCCTGCGTCGTGCGTGCCTTGGTCGATTGTTCGGCACGGTAGAGCGCAACTTCCCGCGCACGCGCTTCGTTTTCAACTACGGTCAACACGTCACCAGCCGATGGCACACCAGTCAAGCCAAGCACTTCGACGGGCATTGCCGGGCCAGCTTCGCCAACCTGTTGGCCCTTGTCATTGACAAGCGCACGGACCTTGCCGCTTTGCGAACCAACGACGAAGATATCGCCGCGTTTCAACGTGCCGCGTTTCACCAGAACAGTTGCGACTGCACCACGTCCCTTGTCGAGTTGTGCTTCAACAACGACAGCCTCTGCAGCCCGGTCTGGATTGGATTTTAGCTCCATCACTTCGGCTTGTAGAGCAAGCTTATCGAGTAATGTGTCTAGACCGGTTTTCTTCAGCGCAGACACTTCGACATCTTGCACTTCGCCGCCCATCGCTTCGACGACCACTTCATGCTCGAGCAGGCGTTCGCGCACCTTTTGCGCATTGGCGCCGTCCTTATCCATTTTGTTGATTGCAACGATCATCGGGACGCCAGCAGCTTTAGAGTGCTTAATCGCTTCAATCGTCTGCGGCATCAGGCCATCATCGGCTGCGACTACCAAGATCACAATATCAGTCACCGACGCACCACGCTGGCGCATCTGGGTGAAGGCTTCATGGCCAGGCGTATCGAGGAAAGTAATCTGCGAACCATCCTTCGCCTTCACCTGATAAGCGCCGATATGCTGGGTAATCCCGCCAGCTTCGCCCGACACCACATTGGCACCGCGCAACGCATCGAGCAGGCTGGTTTTGCCGTGGTCGACATGGCCCATCACTGTGACGACCGGTGGACGCGGCTTCAGCGTCGCATCCTCGTCGACATCGTCGTCATGTGCAATGTCCACGTCAGAATCGGACACCCTGACAATTTTGTGGCCAAATTCTTCGATGACCAGTTCGGCCGTGTCCTGATCGACGCTGTCGGTGCTGGCGACCGGAGAACCAAGGCGGAACAACGCCTTGACCAAATCAGAAACCTTCTCCGCCATCCGGTTTGCAAGTTCCTGCACCGTGATGATCTCGGGAACGATGACCTCACGCGCCTGCTTTGGCTGAACTTCGCGCCTGCCGCCATGCGACCGCTTTTCCTTTTCACGCGCACGTTTCAAAGCTGCCAATGAACGCGCACGCGCCCCTTCGTCGCCTTCAAGCGCACGGGTAACGGTTAACTTGCCCGCTTGGCGACGATCGTCGCCGCGGTCGCGCGCTGGGCGGTTTGGAACTTTCTTGACCTCCTCGCGCTCACGTTCGGGACGCTTCGGTGCTTCAACTGGGGTAAAGCGGCGCGGAGCTGGTGCAGCCCCATCGCTATTCTCAGCTACAACCACTGGCACTTCTTCTACTGCGGCAGCAAGAGTTGCCGTTTCAGCAGGGGGTGGCGGTTCAGGAGCATCGGAAGTAGCTTCTGTTCGGCGGCGTTCGTCTTCGGCGGCCTTGGCTCGCTGTTCGATTTCGCGACGGCTGCTCTCTTCGAGCACCGCAAGGCGCGCCTCTTCGGCTTCGCGTAACAATTTGGCTTGACGCTCTTGACGAGACAATAATTCATTGCCCGAAGGCCGTGGTGCGGCCGCTGGTGGAGGCGCAGCCGCTGGCGGCGGTGGCGGAGGGGCAGCAACTTCAACCTCGGGCTCGGCCACGAAGCCGGGTTTGCCGACGAGTTTCTTGCGCTTAACCTCGACCACCACCTTGTTGGTGCGACCATGGCTAAAGGTCTGTTTTACTTCACCGGACTCGACCGAGCGGCTCAAGGTGAGCGGTTTGCGCGTCAATGTCGGTTTATTTTCGTTTTCGTCACTCATTGAAACAGAACCCGTCCTTAATCATCACTTAGAGGGATCACAGCGTTGTCGCCCTCGTCCATAGCTGCTTCAGCTACGGAATTGAGGGGCGCATTACTGCATCCGTTGAAATTTAGCCAGCGTCCAAGATGGTGCATCACCCGGTCCGCTGCTTTTTGATCGATCAGTGCCACATGGACCGCATTTTGCCGTCCAAGCGCTGCCGAAATGGCGTCACGATCCACAGGCAGCTTTATGCCCGCTTTGCCCGAACCTTTTTGATCCTCACCGACGCGCCAAGACTGGTCGCGTTTGCCAGAACCATCCGCGCTGGCATCTGAGGCGTGAAGGAGCAAGGCAACTTGCCCCGAACGTGCTGCAGTATCGATTTTTTCGGCGCCCAAGATAAGGTTTCCAGACCGCGCTTCCAAACCCAAGCGTTCCAAAAACGCCTTTTCAAGCGCAGTCGATATCCGTCCCGCCATGTCGTCGAGCAGTTGTACATCATCGACTTTGAACGCGCGCTTCAGCACACCCGCTAGCTTGCCTTTGGCTTGCGCTTTGGCCAGTTCTTCCGAAGTTACGCCAATCCATGCGCCTCTACCTGGCGCTTTGCCGTGGATGTCAGGTGCAACGATATTGTCGGGTCCAAGCGCAAGTCGGATAAGCGCCGTCGCTCTTTCACGCGCTCCGCTGAGTACGCACTTCCGCTCCGGCCCGGATTGATCCGCGCCGTCAGGCCTTATTGGGCGATGTCGGTTCTCATTGGGAGTCGTCCGCGACAATGGCGTCCTCCTCTTCTGACCCCGGCGCGGATGCGCCATCTTCGTCTTCGAACCAATGCGCGCGGGCGGCCATGATGATCTCGTTGCCCTGTTCTTCGTTCAACCCGAACACTGCCAATATGCCAGCCTTTTCCTCGGTGCGATTGCGGCGAACTTCGCGGTCGCTACGATCATTTCTTTCATTACGACGTGGTTCGCGGGCCTTCTGGATTAGCTCATCAGTTGCCAGATCGGCCAGATCGTCAAGTGTCTTGATCCCCGCCTTGCCGAGCACAACAAGCATTGCTTCGGTCAGGATCGGCAGTTCGGCCAACGCATCTTCAACGCCCATCTCGCGCCGCTCCGTGCGATTTGCCTCCTCGCGGCGGTCCAGTGCTTCTTGCGCACGGCTTTGAAGTTCCGATGCCAGATCTTCATCAAAACCCTCGATGACTGCAATTTCAGCTGGATCGACATAGGCAACTTCTTCAAGCTCACCAAAACCTTCGGCCACCAGCAACTGTGCCAGTGTTTCGTCAACGTCCAGTTCCTTCTGGAACATTTCGGAGCGTTCGACGAATTCCTTCTGGCGCTTCTCGCTCGATTCCTGCTCGGTCATTATGTCGATACCGCGACCGGTAAGCTGCGACGCCAGACGAACATTCTGACCCCGACGGCCGATGGCAAGCGACAACTGATCGTCGGGAACCACGACTTCTATGCGGTTTTCATCTTCGTCGATAACCACGCGGCTTACCGTTGCCGGTTGCAGCGCGTTAACGATGAAGGTGGCAGCATCTTCCGACCAGGGAATGATATCGATTTTCTCGCCCTGCATTTCCTGCACGACAGCCTGAACGCGGCTGCCCTTCATGCCGACACACGCGCCGACCGGATCGATGCTGCTGTCATAGCTGATCACGCCGATCTTGGCACGGCTACCGGGGTCGCGCGCAGCGGCCTTGATTTCGATGACACCATCGTAAATTTCAGGAACTTCCTGCGCGAACAATTTCTTCATGAAATCGGGATGCGCACGGCTCAAAAGGATTTGTGGCCCACGATTTTCACGCTGCACTTTCATGATCAGTGACCGAACTCGGTCGCCGTTGCGGACAACTTCGCGCGGGATTTGCTGATCGCGGCGAATAACGCCTTCGGCACGGCCAAGGTCTACGACGACATGACCAAACTCTACCGACTTAACAACGCCGGTGATGATTTCGCCAGTACGGTCCTTGAATTCCTCAAACTGGCGCTCGCGCTCTGCGTCGCGTACCTTCTGGAAGATTACCTGCTTGGCGGACTGCGCATCGATGCGGCCCAAATCGACGGCTGGCAGTGGGTCCACAATAAAGTCGCCGACGACGGCACCCTTTTGAAGTTTTTCGGCCTGCTTCAGATCGACTTGTTTGAAATAATCTTCGACTTCCTCAACCACCTCAACAACGCGCCACAGGCGAAGATCGCCGGTCTGCGTATCGAGCTTGGCACGAATGTCGTTCTCGGCACCGTATCGCGCACGCGCAGCGCGCTGAATAGCTTCTTCAAGCGCCTCGATGACAATTGCCTTGTCGATCATCTTTTCGGTCGCAACCGCATTTGCAATTGCGAGCAATTCAGCCTTGTTGGCAGCAATCGGGTTAGCCATTATACGTCTTCCTCAAAGTCTTCGGTTGTTTCGTCTTGATCGAACTCGTCGGCACCGTCGGACTTGACGGGCGCAGTTGCCTCAATCAAGCGGTCTGTCAAGAGCAGCTTGGCCGTGGCGATGTTAGAAAAGTCAAAGTTGATCCGGCCATGCTTGCGGTCATCGATCGCGATTATGGTGCCTTCGACCCCAGCCAGATCACCGCGCAGTTGAAGGCGGCCATCGACGGCTTCTTGTACAACGATACGTGCCTCGTGCCCGACCCAATCACTAAAATCGCCAAGCCTCGTCAATGGACGGTCAATACCGGGCGAGCTTACTTCAAGCCGGTAAGCCTCTTCGATCGGATCCAGTTCATCAAAACGATCCGAAATTCGACGCGAAAGCTCGGCGCAATCCTCAATCACCAATTGCCGGGTTTCGGGGCGCTCAGCCATGATTTGCAGCGTCGGCTCGTCGCCTTTCATCCACTTGACTCGCACGAGTTCAAGCCCGAGTGCTTTTGCTTCAGGTAAGATAATCGCGGTCAAGGCATCTAGATCGGGCAGAACAGTCTTTCCAGGTTAGTTACATGCAAGCATTCGGCACCGGCCCTTTGCAGCGCCAGCCCCTCGAAGTTTCACAATGTCGGGATTGATCTGCAACTAGTGCCGCCGGTGGAATATTGCAACTGGTTAAATTGTGGCTGCTTGCAACCGACCGTGCAGATGCTTAGTTTACTCTAATCGCTCACCTTAGAAAGCTCAAACTCATGCGCCGTTCTGCCTTTTTGATTGCTGCCAGCTTTATGGTTTTTGCCTGCCAGTCGGGCAGTCAGAGCGAAGCGACCGCAGCGACGACGGATAATAGCCCATTCACTACAACGGTCGTTGGGGACTTCGACGAGCCTTGGGCGATGACTTTCTTGCCCAAAACGAACCAGGCGCTGATCACCGAGCAAAAAGGCAAGCTGCTGCTTTGGAATCCCGATGGTCAGGTAGTTGAGGTCGGCGGTGTTCCAACGGTCGCTTATGGCGGTCAAGGCGGATTAGGCGACGTCATCGTCCATCCCGACTTCGCCAACAACGGGTTTGTTTATCTAAGCTTTGCAGAAGCAGGCGAAGGCGGTTTTGGCGCAGCGGTAGCGCGCGGCAAGCTTGGCACGGCGGCTGGACAACCCATGCTGACCGATGTTCAGGTCATCTGGCGGCAGGAACCAAAGGTGTCAGGCAAAGGCCATTTCGGCCACCGTTTGGCTTTCGGTCCCGATGGCATGCTTTACGTCAGTAGCGGCGACCGGCAGAAATTCGATCCAGCGCAGGATCTCGACCAGAATTTGGGCAAGATCGTTCGCTTGACCGATGGCGGCATGATCCCTTCCGACAATCCATTTTACGATCAAGGCAGGGTGAAGTCGCAAGTGTGGTCCTATGGCCACCGCAATCCGCTTGGTATCGCGTTCGATGCACAGGGGCGATTATGGAATCAGGAAATGGGGCCAAAGGGCGGTGACGAGCTCAATCTAGTCAAGAAGGCTGCCAATTACGGCTATCCCAAAGTATCCAACGGAGACCATTATGATGGCCGTGATATCCCTGATCACAAACCGGGTGACGGCTTTGAAGCTCCAAAGGTATTTTGGAACCCGGCGATCTCCCCCGGCGGTCTGATGATTTATTCGGGCAAATTGTTTCCCGATTGGAACGGCAGCGCCTTTTTGGCTGCTCTGGGCAGCAAAGCTCTGGTCCGTGTCAAACTAAATGGAGAAATCGCGACCAAGGCGGATCAATGGGATATGGGCGCGAGGATCCGCGAAGTCGAACAAGGTCCCGATGGCGCGATCTGGCTGTTGGAAGACGGCGACAATGGGTCGCAGGGTCGCCTGTTAAAACTGACCCCGAAGAAATAGCTACCCCTTAACCCGTTCGCCCTGAGCCTGTCGAAGGGCAGTTTGCACAACCGAACTTCGACAAGCTTAACACGAACGGCTAAGGCGCCGCTGTAACTGTACCCGACAAATCCGCGAGAAACGAGCGTACCCGTTTGGCGTTGACGCCGAGATCGCTCGATCCAACACGGCTGACTGAGCGCATGTCAACGATGCTCCCTTCGCCTGTATCGGTAGGCTTTACGCGCAATACGACGTCATCCTTGAAACGGAAAAAAGCGCTGGTCTCTGTAGCCTCGAGCCTGCCTTCTTCTGGCAATGAAATAGCGACGTCCCAGCCACGCGCTTTGGCGAGCCGCTCGGCCTTGGCTATTACCGTCGGAACCGGTTCATTAATCCTTACCGAGCGTATGTCGCCATAAGCCTTTTGGTGAACTACAACCCATCGCTGCTGCGGATTTAAGCCCTGCATTTCAGCTTCGCCTTCACCGGGCACCGCATCCAGATTGTCAGCACGCAGCGCTAGTTCCCGAAATGCGGGCGGGTCGGCAAGGTCGGTCGAAATGTCATGAATTGCGGGAACCGAGAGGCCGGCCAGAACGAATGTCCCGATCCAGCCAGCATAACCAATTGCCGCCAACATTCCTATCCAACGTAGCAAACGTGGACGCACAATCCCGCTTTTCTTAGCGCGCCAACCGAATAATATGCCGAATAATATCGCGCCAATGGCGAGGATGAACGACCACAGAACGCCAGTTAGTCCACGGCCCCATTCCCACAGCCCCATGCCGACGCCGAGTGCACTGACCAATCCCCACAATAACGCGCCGACGCCCGCGACTAAAACCACATATCCTTGCCAATCGCGGCCGGAAAATACAGTTGTTGAAGAACTGACTGGTGCCGGTGTCCGTTCCGATGGGGCTTCGCCTTCGCTAACCGGCGGTACGCTTTCGTTGCCATTCATTATCTTACTTCCTGTTCTCACGCTGCAACTTCAACGTAAACCAACTAAAGTCCAAAAACAAACGGCCCAATGGAAAAATATTGTCAATCGGACATAGCCGTGGACAAAATCGCTATCCCCTGACAGGACGCCAACATGGTAATCGACCCACTGCTGCAGAAACGCGCCAAGCGGTTTGTCTTGCTGACGGTATTTATATATTCGGCGGGCTTCGGGATTATTATGCCTGTATTGCCCGATTTGATCCGGGAATTAGCCGATGTTGGTTTAGCTGAAGCAACGCGTCTTGGCGCTTGGATCGGTGCAGCATACGGCATTTTTCAGTTTCTGCTTGGGCCAATGGTCGGCAATCTCGGCGACCGTTTCGGGCGGCGACCGGTGTTCCTTGTTTCCTTATTTGGTTTTGGTACCGACTTCCTGCTGATGGGTTTGGCACCCTCGATAATCTGGTTGTTTATCGGGCGTTCGATTGCCGGCGGTTTCGGCGCCATCTTCGGCCCCGCCAATGCTGCAATGGCCGACATGTCATCAGCAGAAGATCGTGCAGCAAGCTTTGGTAAGGTCGGTGCAGCCTTCGGACTTGGGTTCATCATGGGGCCAGCCCTAGGTGGCCTGCTTGGCGATTTTGGCACCCGCATCCCGTTTTTTGTTGCAGCGGGTCTGGCCTTCGCAAACGGCATATACGGCTATTTCGTTTTTCCTGAGACTATGCCGATAGAGCGGCAGCGTCCATTTGACTGGCGACGTGCCAACCCACTCGGTGCGCTTGCCAGCCTCGGCAAGATCAAGGGTATATTACCCATAGCGTTCATCTACTTCGTCTGGGTTTGCGCGATCAACGTCTATCCCGCGTCATGGGCATTTTTTGCACCTGCTCAATTTGGGTGGGACACGAAGATGGTAGGTGTGTCGCTAACGCTGGTCGGTGTATCAATGGTGATGTTCCAGACCTTCGTTATCGGCCGAGCGGTCAAGCGGTTCGGCGAAAGAGGAACTGCGTTGATCGGCATGACCTTTGGCATTGCTAGTTTTCTGATCACCGCGTTTTTAACAAACGGCACAGTCGCATTGATGCTGAACGTCCTGAACGGCTTTTCGGGAATGGCGATGCCTTCGGTCAACGCGATGATGTCAATGCGAACGCCGCCCGATCAGCAGGGCGAACTTCAAGGGTTGACCGGCAGCATGTCGGCGCTCGCGTTTCTGCTGGCGCAGCTAGTCTATAACAATTCGCTCGCTACTTTTACCGCAAAAAACGCGCCAGTGTACTTTCCTGGCGCACCTTTTATCATTTCTGCAAGCCTGGGGGTATTTGCGCTCATCGCCCTGTTTCTGTTGCCCCGCCGTGACCAGCGACTAGCGACGGTATGAAAAGTGGTAGAACTGGTCGCCCTTCGCAACGCTAACGCGGAAGATATCGAACATTTACTAGACGACGCGTTCGGTATCGACCGGCATAAGAAGACAGCATATCTGCTGCGGCAAGGAATGCATGTCATTGATAACTTATCATTCGCCATTTTCGATCAGCAAACGTTGGTGGGTAGCATTCAGTGCTGGCCCGTGGCGGTTGATACTTCGCCGTTGATCCTCGTGGGTCCGGTTGCTGTTACACCAAGTCGCCAAAATGTGGGCCTCGGGCGGCGACTTTTGACAGCCGTGTTGGCCCCAGTGACACACATTGACCCACCAATGGTCATGGTCGGCGACCCGGAATATTATGGCCGTTTCGGCTTTGTAGCCGATGAGACCGGCGGCTGGACTTTGCCAGGCCCGTGGGAACCGGAGCGGCTTCTGCTTCGCAATCCTTTCAACCAAGAACTGCCGATGGTTGGCATGGTCGGACCGCGTAGCTCCGCCCTTTGACGCTTCAACCCTTTGCGTTTATCGCAGTCCTATGCCCTATGATCCACCCGATATTGCCGCACTGACTTTGTCCGAAATTGCTGGGCTGGTTGCTGCTCGAAAATTGCCACCGGTGCAGCAATGGAACCCGGGGAAATCGAGCGACAGCGAAATGCGGATTACCACCGACGGCCGCTGGTTTCACCAGGGTGGCGAGATAAACCGTCCCGCAATGATTCGCGCATTTTCTAGCTTGCTGAGGCGGGAAAGCGATGGCAGCCACTGGCTGGTTACGCCGCAGGAAAAATTATCGATCATTGTTGAAGATGCTCCCTTGCTGGCGGTCGAACTGCAAACTGAAGGCGAAGGGCAGTCACGGAAGATAGCATTTCGCTTAA
>JBKJLZ010000067.1:0-4365 GCA_046596705.1 Sphingorhabdus sp.
TTTGTCCAGTGCGGCGAATAACCGGTTGGCCTCGGCGACGACTGCCTTGTCGCCCATGCTGCCCAACGAGGCGATCAAGCTGCTACGCAAATTGGACTGGACGAATGGCTCGTCGGACTTTTGCACCATGCCTAGCTTGCTAAGCACGCCGCCAAAGCGCGCGGTGGCGATTTTGGCAAGTTGCGCCTGCCGCTTGGCATCGCCGTTGAACAGTACATAATAAGCCGCAAAATTGCCGACGGCGTCTTCAATCACCCGCTGGCTGGCATCTGCTGGCACCGCGTCGAGCAGCGATAAGGGCACCGCCATCGATTGATAATCGGCATAAGCCAGACCTTCGCTGTCACCAAGCAAGCCGACCTGGTCGATGATGGGCAGCTTCGCAAAGTCGGTGCGGAGTGCGTCGATCATTTGCGGCTGGTAAAGCACACGGTAATAGCCGCTCTGCCCGGCGTTTACGACTAGCGTGCCACATCCGGGGACGGTCATGCTGCCCTTGCCACTGCGGATGATTGCGCTGACCGGCTTTCCGCCAATGGTTTGTGCAATCACCGGCACGTCCCAACGCTGCGGGCTCGCCGTTGTCTCGGCTTTTCGGTCACGTGAAAATTCGCTCTGCGTCAGTCCGACCAAAGTATTGCCGCCCTGACAAATCGCGCTATCGACCTTGATCAGCGGCACGCCGGGTTGCTTGGTAAAATCATGTGCGATTTTGACAAGGCCCTTGGCGCCCGCCCCCTCTACCGCATTCCACAGGTCATCGGTCTTGGTGTTGCCGTAGGCGTGCTTTTTCATATAAGCGCGAAGACCAGTGCGCCATGTATCGGAACCGGCAAAACCCTCCAGCATCGTGATCACCGCTTCACCTTTTTGGTAGGTGATCGTGTCGAATGCCTGGCTGGTCTGTTCGACCGTCGTGATTTTCTGGATTACCGGATGTGTGGTTGCGTAGCCATCAAGCCCCATTGCGCCCTCGCGACCATAGACGCGGTCGATTTCCGACTGCCATTCTGGGTTAAAATGAACGGTGGTCTTGCTTTCCATCCAGCTGGCAAAACCTTCGTTCAACCACAGGTCATCCCACCACTGCATTGTCACCAGATTGCCGAACCACTGATGCGCAATTTCATGTGCGTCGGTCGAGAAGATACCCTGCTGCTGGCGAGCGCTGGTAATTTTCGGATCGACTAGCAAGATGCGTTCGAACGTGAAAATCGCGCCCCAGTTTTCCATTGCACCGAAAAACTGGCTCTGGCCGGGGCCAGCGACATTATCGAGCTTTGGCAGCGGATAAGGCGTGTCGAAATAGTCGTTGAAATAGGAGACAATCTTGGCTGACGCGTCGAGTGCATATTGGCCTTTTGAACCATTGCCCTTGCCGACGATCACGCCGACTTCGGTCGGGCCGACCTGTTTGGTAATCCGGTCGAACTCGCCGAGTCCAAAAAACAGCAAATAGGTGGACATTTTCGGACTTCGCTGGAAAGTGACCTCTTTCAGCCCTGCACCTGCGGCCTTGCTGGAAGCGACCGGCATGTTGCTGACCGGCATTTCGCCTTCAGGTACAGTAACCGTCAGGTCGAAGGTCGCCTTATAATTCGGTTCATCCCAACTTGGTACGAAACGGCGAGCATCGGGAGCCTCAAACTGAGTGAACAATGCCCGCTTTTCGGCCCCGGTCGGGTCCTTGTAATCAAGCGCGAACAGTCCGTTGGCTTGTTGGTAAATCTTGCCGGTATATGCGGTGCTAAGAGTGTATTTGCCGGGCTTCAGCTTGTTTACGAAGCGAAACGTCGCCGTTTGCGCCTTTGAGTCAACGTCGATTTTGCTTGCCGGAACTTTGGTTTTGCCGGACGTGACGGAGGCGCTTGAGAACGCCAGATCGGCGGCATTAAGTGTGATGCTATCAGTAGCACTTTTAACAACGATCTCGATATCGGTCGAACCGGAAAAAGCCAAATTCGCAGCGTCGGGTGTTGCGCGGATGCGGTAATGCGTTGGCACCACGTTGCGCGGCAGTTGCGTCGTAACGAGCGCTGCCGTTTTAGTACTCTGCTTGGCGGCGAGTAACGGAGGGCTTGCGAAAACAAACACGGATGCGGTGCCCAACAAAAGGGCGAATTGACGGAATTTCATTATGCGACTCCCCAGTCTTTAATCGTTGCGCAGGATGGCTAATCCGGCGCAGCGTTTTTCGCCCAAACCAGAAATTCGACATTGCCCTGCGGGCCAGTTATTGGGCTCGTGGTCAATCCGGCGATCGTCCACCCTTTTTCGACCAACCGCTTCTGTACCTCGTCACAAACGCGTTGGTGGACGATTTCGTTCCGCACGACCCCACCTTTGCCAACTTCGGCGCGTCCAGCCTCAAACTGAGGTTTAATTAGCGCGATTAACTGAGCGCCGGGTTTGGCAAAAGTGAGTGGTCGTTCGAGGACTTTCGCAAGGCCGATAAAACTGGCATCGCAGACGACAAGGTCAACGGGTTCCGGGATATGCGTTTCGGTCAATATCCGGGCGCTGGTCTGTTCAAGAACGATGACGCGTTCGTCCTGCCGCAATTTCCACGCGAGTTGGTTGGTGCCGCTATCGACTGCGTAGACTTTTGCCGCGCCGTTCGTCAGCAGCACATCGGTAAAGCCTCCGGTCGATGATCCGACGTCAATCGCTATCATGCCAACTACGTCTACTCCGAATTCCTGAAGCGCGTGCGCCAGTTTGATACCGCCGCGCGAAACCCACGGATGATCGCTGCCTTTGACTGAAACCTCTGCATCGCGGGCGACCTGCTGGCCAGGCTTCAGCGCTTTCATATCGCCAACCGATACATGTCCAGCCATCACCAGCGCCTGAGCCCGTGTGCGGCTTTCGGCCAGTCCGCGTTCGACAAGCAGCTGGTCAAGACGGATTTTGCTCTGCGCCATTGCAAGCGGCTAGCCTAAGTGCGCGGACTTGGCCATAACGGTAATCATGCGCACACGATTCATCATTATCGCAAGCTTACTGGGTGTCACCGCCTGTGTATCGGCACCGCCACCTCCGGCCCCGGCTGTGACTACCCCGCCGCCGAAGGTTGCAGTCCCGCCCCGGCCTGTTGTGCAGCCGAGGGGCGATTGGACCGACTGGCCGCTTTCTGCAGGCGACTGGGTCTACCGCCAAGACGAACGAGGCTCGATTGCATTGTTCGGCCCAACTGGCGCAGATGCGCTTGTAACGTTGCGCTGTGATCGGACGCGGCAGCGGATCTATTTGTCGCGCGCCGGATCAGCTTCTGGCACAATAGTTATCCGGTCAAGCTCGACAATGAAAGAATTCGCAGGGGCGCCTACCGGTGGGATTTTGCCCTATATCGCTGCGGAAATTGCCCCGCGTGATCCAATTCTTGACGCGATGATTTTCAGCCGTGGGCGTATTGCGCTCGAGGTAACTGGCCAAACTCCATTGGCTATCCCGTCATGGGCAGAAATCGGCCGAGTAGTGGAGGATTGCCGGGTTTAAAACACTTCGGCGCAGAACCCCAATAATTGAACGAAAAAAAATATATTACAAGTCTTGTTTCCAAAATTTGTTTGATTCACTTTGCGAGTCGCGGAGGGCAATTAAATGTTTGAAGCATACCATTTTCCACAATCGAAAGGAGGTGATCCGATGTCTCATGGTTCAGTAAAGAGGTCGGACAATTCCGTTCGGGAGATCGGCTACTGACCCACAAAGGTCAGTAATGCCGACAATCGGCATGAACGCAACTTCCGGCAGCGGCATATCCGACCGCTGACCCATGTTTAAGGGTCGCTGGTGCAAACCCAGCGACCCTTTTTCTGTTAAGGCTGACCCCGCGACGCATTTGGTCGAAAAGCTGCTGGATTTCCCGTCAATGCGCCTTACATCGGCAGTAACATTCTAAAGGATATTCCTGTGCAGTTTTTTCGCGTCAGTTGGAAAATATTGGTGGCATTGAAAGATGGGTTAGTGCTCCTTCTTCTTCTGCTATTCTTTGCCGGGCTTTACATGTTGCTGAATGCCAGTCCCAATCCGGCAGTGGTGCGCGACGGGGCGTTGTTGATTACGCTCGATGGCACGATATCGGAGCAGCCGGCCGAGATCGATCCCGTTGCGGCGCTCACGTCGAATGCGATGCCAGCGACTGAATATCGTCAACGCGATATCATTCGCGCCTTAAGGCTGGCGAGGACCGATAAAAGGGTCAAAGCCGTCGTGCTGGATATGGACAGATTTATGGGCGGCGGACAGGCCAGTCTGTCAGCCATTGGCGAAAGCTTGGATGCAGTAAAAAAGGCCGGCAAACCGGTTTATACGTTCGCCACGGGTTATTCCGATGACGGCTATCAACTGGCGGCTCATGCA
>JBKJLZ010000211.1:0-3488 GCA_046596705.1 Sphingorhabdus sp.
AAAATGCGATCAAGGCCAGTGGCCAACACCTTGCGCAAAGGTTCATTGTCCGGGTTACGCAACTCATAGGCGGGTGCGCCTAAATCGAAACTGTCCATCAACTTCGAACCGTCCTGCATATAAATTCTGATGCGCGATTTGTGCTGATCGGCAAATGCTACAACAAACTCCGCCCGATCTTCAGCCCGGACTAATGGCAAACTGTCGGCAAGCAGATCGACCTGGATTTTTGCCGCGCTTTCGCGTTCCTCGATTAACCGCGCTCGGTAGCTATCGAGAAAAAAGAGCCCAGCGCCAAGCAACGCAAGTACGAACAGGTTGACTGCCATGATCCGCGACGTGAGTGATAACCCACGGCTCCATCCCAGCGCAAGATTGGCAGGTTCAGCTTTCTGCAAAGCGATAACCGGCGCCGTATAACGTATCGATGGCCGAAAATTCGGGATCGATTTCCCTAAATTTGCGCCGTAGCCGTTTGATGTGACTGTCGATCGTTCTGTCATCGACATAAACGTCATCCTGATAGGCCGCATCCATTAATTGGTCACGGGTGCGAACGACTCCGGGGCGGTTTGCCAGTGCCTCTAATATCATAAATTCGGTTACAGTCAGAACGAGTGACTTACCGTCCCACCTGACATGGTGACGCGCAGGGTCCATTTCGAGTTTGCCCCGGATCATTGGTTCGGGTTCATCGGCGATTTCACCATTAGCCGGAGCTTTGTCGTAGGTAGCACGACGTAGAATGGCTTTGACCCGCGCGATTAGCAGTCGCTGAGAAAACGGTTTCGTGATGTAATCGTCGGCGCCCATTGCAAGACCAAGCGCTTCATCGAGCTCTTCGTCTTTCGACGTCAGAAATATAACGGGCATTGCGCTTTTTTCGCGCAGGCGACGGAGAAGTTCCAATCCGTCCATACGTGGCATCTTGATATCGAATATGCCGAGGTCAGCCGGATTTTCGAGCATCGCCTTCAAAGCGGTTTCGCCATCGGAATATATCCGGGTCACGTAGCCTTCGGCCTGCATCGCAATCGACACCGACGTCAGGATGTTTCGGTCGTCATCGACTAGGGCGATTGTAGCGCTCATGGCGTGCCTATAGTCGTGCGATGCGAAGGGTTCAATCATTAGCTATTTGTAGAACTGCTTCATTATGGAACCAACTCACTTACGTGATCGTTTAATAGCGATGCCGGGTTTGACGGAGAGCTTTCGGTAAGCTACCGGCGCAGCAACCATTACATACGTATGCAATATCTTGCACCAACAGACCGGAGTGTCCCGATGTCGTCAATTCTCAATTATTCGCTCCAGCAACAGGGTATTCAAACCGAAGCTGAACTTCACTGTAATTTGGGCACCGCACAGCTCGTCGAGGACGCGCTTGTGAACGGGGAGGGCATCCTGTCAAAAGATGGCCCGCTAGTTGTGAAAACCGGGAAGCATACGGGGCGGTCGGCCAAGGACAAGTTTATCGTCCGCGATGCCGAGACCGAAGATACAATCTGGTGGGGCCAAACTAACGTCGAAATGACGCCTGCGCATTTTGCTGCACTTAAAGCCGATTTTTATGAAGCCCTTGCCGATAAGGGCGAACTGTATGTGGCTGATTTGTTCGGTGGGTCGCAACCCGAATACCGGGTCAATGTTCGCGTAATTAATGAACTTGCTTGGCATAATTTGTTCATCCGAACTTTGCTGGTTCGCCCAAGTGCCGATGAACTGGCGAGTTTCGTTCCCGAATATACAATCATCGACTTGCCGAGCTTTCGTGCCGATCCTGCACGCCATGGCTGCCGCAGCGAGACGGTGATTGCGGTCAATTTCAGTGAGAAACTGATTTTGATCGGCGGCACCGCATATGCTGGAGAAATGAAAAAGTCGGTATTCGGCATTCTCAATTATTTGTTGCCGGTCAAAGGCGTGATGCCAATGCATTGCTCGGCCAATATCGGAGCAAATGGCGATACGGCGGTTTTCTTCGGGCTATCGGGTACCGGCAAAACGACCTTGTCTGCCGATTCGTCGCGCACATTGATTGGTGATGACGAGCATGGCTGGTCAGACACTGCCGTTTTCAACTTTGAAGGCGGATGCTATGCCAAGATGATCCGTTTGTCGCCTGAGGCCGAGCCGGAAATTTTTGCCACAACCAAACGCTTTGGTACTGTACTCGAAAACGTCGTGATAGACCCCGAGACGCGCGAACTTGATTTCGACGACAACAGCCTGGCTGAAAATAGTCGCGGTTCCTATCCGATCGAATTTATCCCGAACGCGTCGGAAAAGAATATGGGGCCAGTTCCCAAAAATATCATCATGCTTACGGCGGACGCTTACGGCGTGTTGCCCCCGATTGCCAAGCTGACGCCAGATCAGGCAATGTATCACTTCCTTTCGGGCTACACCGCTCGGGTGGCTGGAACCGAAATTGGCGTGACCGAGCCTGAAGCGACCTTTTCGACCTGTTTTGGTGCACCATTCATGCCGCGGCATCCATCGATTTACGGCAATCTGTTGAAAGAGCGTATAGCTAAGGGCGCTGTCCAATGTTGGCTGGTCAACACCGGATGGACCGGGGGCAAGGCAACGATGCCCGGTATCAGCCGTATGCCCATTAAGGCAACGCGGGCGTTGCTCAATGCTGCACTCGATGGCAGTTTGAACAATGCCGAATTCCGCAAAGACCCGAATTTTGGCTTTGAATTTCCTGTTGCGGTCCCCGGTGTCGATAGCGCAATTCTCGATCCGCGCGAGGCATGGCCGGACAAGGATGAATATGACGCGACAGCAAGGGGACTTGTTCAACAATTTATCGACAATTTTTCGCAATTTGCCGATCATGTCGATGAAGGTGTAAGGCAGGCCGCACCGCAAGCGGCATAAGCCCGGTTTTCCCCGGGCGAATTGGAAGGCCCGGAAATGTCCGACTTGCAAGTTCGTTCATTTGAAGATGACGCGTCGATCATCAGGATTGGCGAGGCTCTGCTCGATTGCAGTTTGCCGCGTGAGGCTTGGACGCATGAAGCTCATCTGGCTGCTTGCACCTGGATTGTCAGAGACCGACCGGACATCGTGCCAGAACGCGAGATGGCCTCGATAATTTCGACGTTTAATGTCTCGGTCGGGACCATTAATGATGATAGCCAAGGTTATCACGAGTCAATCACGCAGATTTACATCGCCGCGGTGCGTGCGCATCTAAATGAAATGGACGGGCAGGGAACGCTGGTCGAGGTCGTTAACGCGCTTCTCTTGTCTCCGCGTGGAAGGCGCGATCTCCCGTTGCGCTTTTACTCGCGTGAGCTGCTATTTTCAGTAGCGGCGCGGCGTGGCTTCGTAAAACCCGACCGCGCCAGCCTCTCCGAAATTTAATCGAGCATATCGGCCGGAACCTTGCCACCGTTAACAGCAAGTTCGCGCATGACCGCTTTGTGCAGCCATATGTTCATTTCAGCGCTGCCCTCGAGCTCGCCGGTATAGCC
>JBKJLZ010000329.1:0-2922 GCA_046596705.1 Sphingorhabdus sp.
CCTGAAATCGAGGCAATTCGCACCGAGGTCCTCGCCGACTACGAGGCAAAGGGCTTTACCGTCGTACCATCGGCGCGTGCGGCGCAGTTGACGATGAACCGCGATGCCATCCGCGATCTGGCAGCGTCGGAGCTAGGCCTGGCCACTTCGCTATATCGTTATGCCGAGAGCCGCGAGGAGCTGCACAAGGCGGCGGCGGAGCTGGGATTGCCACTGGTGGTCAAACCGGTGATGTCATCGTCGGGCAAAGGGCAGAGCACAATGCGGACCCAAGCCGATATCGACTTGTCATGGGATTATGCAGCGGCGGGAATGCGCGGCGACCGCAGCCGGGTTATTGCCGAGCAATTTATCGACTTCGACTACGAGATTACGCTGCTGACCATTCGAGCCAGAGACGGCGTCCATTTTTGCCCGCCCATTGGCCACCGACAGGAACGCGGGGATTACCGCGAAAGCTGGCAACCCGTATTGATGTCACCCGGCGCTCTCAAATCGGCGCAGGATATGGCTGCAAAAGTCGTCGATTCGCTCGGTGGTTTCGGCTTGTTTGGAGTCGAGTTTTTCGTAAAAGGCGACGAAGTCATTTTCTCCGAACTCAGCCCCCGCCCGCACGACACGGGGATGGTGACGCTGGTGTCGCAGACGCTTAATGAATTCGATCTGCACGCTCGAGCAATTCTCGGTCTGCCGATACCAGAAATCGCGCTACTCGGTGCCTCGGCAAGCGCCGTTGTTCTTGCCACCCAGGATGCGGATGATTTCAGCATCACCGGTCTCGCCGATGCGCTGGCGCTCGCCACCTCCGGGACCCATGTCGATGCGCGGATTTTCGGCAAGCCGGTCACCCGCCCATATCGCCGCATGGCAGTCGCATTGGCGCGTGTAGATAATGGCGATACCGATGCAGCGCGCCAATTGGCTGTCGCCGCCGCCGCGCTTATCAAAATTCGCTATGGCGACACGCCCTGATGCGATAGCGGGTAGCGGGACATAATAGCTTAAGGAACGACCCATGACCGATATTCCCGCCACTGGCCTTCAACTTGTCTCTTTATTGAAATCGTCGGGCGAGCTCGAAGTGTCACTGATCGACGTGGCCGTTCCCGAACCGAAAGATGACGAAGTACTGGTTCGCATCGACGCGACGCCGATCAATCCGTCCGATCTGGGCCTGTTGTTTGGCCCGGCGGATATCGCAAGCGCCAAATTATCAGGTACGCCAGACCGGCCAGTTTTGACCGCACAAATGCCCGAGGCGGTCATGCGGGCGATGGCGGCACGCGTCGACCAGCCGATGCCAGTCGGTAACGAAGCGGGCGGCGTGGTGGTCAAGGCAGGTGCTTCTCCGCAAGCCCGGGCGCTTGTGGGCAAAACCGTCGGCATCATTGGCGGCGCGATGTACGCGCAATATCGCTGTGTGCGGGTGAGCGACTGCATGGTTCTAGCAGAAGGGACGACAGCAGCCGAAGGCGCGTCATGCTTCGTCAATCCGCTGACTGCGCTGGCGATGACCGAGGTGATGAAGCGCGAGAACCATAGCGGTTTGATTCACACTGCGGCCGCTTCGAACCTCGGGCAGATGCTGGTCAAGATTTGCGTCAAGGATGGCATTCCGCTGGTTAATATCGTCCGTAGCGAAGCGCAGGCCGAATTGCTGCGCGGCATCGGTGCGACGCATGTCTGCGATTCCACCGCACCCGATTTTATGACGAACCTGACTGAGGCGCTTGTTGAAACCGGCGCGACGATCGCATTTGATGCGATCGGCGGTGGTAAGCTGGCCGGGCAGATACTGACCTGTATCGAGGCCGCTGCAGTAAAGCGAATGAAGGAATATAGCCGCTATGGATCGGACACTTTCAAGCAGGTTTATATCTACGGCGCGCTCGATACCGGTCCGACCCTATTGAACCGCAACTTCGGCTTCTCATGGGCAGTGAGCGGATTTCTGCTGACACCGTTCCTCATGCAGATCGGTGCGGAGGGCGGCCAGAAGCTTCGCGCCCGCGTTGTAGCAGAACTCAAGACGACATTTGCCAGCCACTATACACGCGAAGTCTCGCTGGCCGAAATGCTTCGCCCCGATGTGGCCGCCGAATATAACAAGCGCGCTACGGGTGAGAAGTTTCTGGTTTGTCCGAACAGATGAATTGATTTTTCTTACTCCTTACACTATGTAAGGAATTAAGGAGTTTGTCATGCCCACAGCAACGGTAACATCTAAGGGCCAGGTCACGATCCCGGCGGAAACCCGCAAACGGTTGCGGCTTGTCCCGGGCAGCAAGATCGACTTTGTCCAGAATGCAGCGGGTGAAACAGTCGTACGCGCGAAGACGGGGGATATTCGGGCGCTCAGGGGAATATTAAAATATGACGGGCCGCCTGTTTCTATCGAAGAAATGAATTTGGCTATTGGTCGCGCCGTAGTTGAGAGTTTCAAGCGTTCAATTTCGTGATTGCGTTAGATACAAACGTCATTTTGCGCTTCTTGGTGCAGGATGATCCAAAGCAGGCCGCAATTGCTAGTCACCTATTAGAAAATGTCCTCACTGCGGAAGAACCGGGTTTTGTAACAATCGTTGCAGTACTCGAACTTGACTGGGTCTTGCGGTCGCAATATCTCTTTTCGGCAGACGTGGTCGTTAAGACTATTGTCCAGTTAATGTTGGCTCCAAATCTGGCTTTTGAACAAGCAGGCGCTCTAAAGACGGCCCTGGCATTCGAGCATGGCGATCTTGCTGACAACATATTACACCAAACGGGGCATGCGAATAGTTGCACTAAAACCCTTACATTCGACAAAAAATTTGCTCGCCTGCCGGGTGTTGAGCTTTTGAAATGACCATCATCCTTTACGGCATCTCTAATTGCGACAAGGTCAAGAAGGCGCGGGCCGTTCGCGAAGACGAGCAACATGCA
>JBKJLZ010000081.1:0-12187 GCA_046596705.1 Sphingorhabdus sp.
ACCTCCGCCAAAAAACGCGCTGCAGCTGCTGTATCTTCTGTGATAATTGCATCGGTGTGATGCGACCCGTGGCGCGCGATATGCTCGATTGCTTCGTCAATGCCCGACACCACCCGCGCCGAAATCACCGAATCAAGATATTCAGTGTCCCAATCTGCCTTGTCGGCGGACACGGTGCGTGGATCGAGCTCCATCAGCATATCGTCGGCGCGCACTTGGCAACCGGCATCGATCAGCGCCGTAACCAGCTCGCCCGGAGCTGGATAATCCTGATCAATGAGTAGCGTTTCAGTTGCACCGCAAATCCCCGTCCGGCGCATCTTGGCATTGACCACGATTGCCCGTGCCATTGCCGGATCGGCATCTTTGTGGACATAGCTGTGGTTTATGCCGTCGAGGTGCGCCAGTACTGGTACTCGAGCTTCTTCCTGCACTCGCGCCACAAGCGATTTACCGCCGCGCGGGATGATCATGTCGATCGCACCCTGGGCGCGGAGCATTGATCCGACCGCCTCCCGGTCCTGCGTTGGCACCAGTTGCACGGCGTCGGCTGGCAGTCCTGCCTCCACAATTCCGGCAACCAATGCGGCGTGAATTGCGCTGTTGCTGTTCACCGCTTCACTACCGCCGCGCAGAATAACAGCGTTACCTGACCTTAGGCCCAAGGCCGCTGCATCGGCTGTCACATTAGGACGGCTTTCGTAAATGATGCCGAGCACCCCGACCGGTATCCTGACGCGCTGCATGACGAGGCCGTTTGGCTGAGTGTGGCTGTCGATGACGATGCCAACCGGGTCCGCGAGTGCCGCAACCTGCTCAACCGAAGCGGCAATTGACTCGATACGCGCGTTGTCCAGTGCCAGCCGGTCGAGCATAGCAGCTGACAGCCCGGCTTGCGCGCCGTTTGCCATATCTTGGGCGTTGGCAGCCCGGATATCCCGTCTGCTTCGGCGAATTGCAGCGGCGGCGGCCTTTAACGCCGCAGCCTTATCGAAATCATCGGCAGCAGCCAACAACCGCGAGGCTCGCCGTGCTTTTGCCGTCATATCGGCGATAAGATGTTCCATTTGGCTCATGCAGATGGTGGTATACATCCAACGTCCAAAGGCAAAGACCCGCGGTAAAATTATATGAATAGCCGACATTCAACCGCCGAATCATATTTAACTACCTCAAAAATAACGGACAAAAATAAACAGACGTGCGGAACAATAGTACTGATCGGTCGTTTAAAACCGTTCTTTTGCAACTCACCGCGTGACTCGCCCGTCTCGTCACGACTCTGCCTCCACCGATTCGCAAGATGTAAATCGGTCTGCTAGGCGCACGTCACAAACAAAAAGACGGGGTGGGTGGTGTCGCTACAGGCCAGTATAGCCGGTTGGAAGAACCGGGTGGCCGGATGGTTTGTTGATCGCGAATTTTTTATGCGAGCCAACGGACAAGTCCGGTTCATGAAAATTTCCGCTGTTATCCAGCGTCGTGTCGCTTCCGTCGCCGCATTGGTGGTCGGTTCATGGTTGGTGATTACGCTCGGTATGGCCATCAACCAGTTCAGCGTATCGTTCGAGCGCATGGCGTTAAGCCAAAAAGAGGCGCGGGTCCAATCGGCGGAGGAGCGAGTCGCGAATTATCGCAGTTCGATAAATGAGGTCACCAAAGATCTTGAGCGTCGGCAAACGATGCTCGAAAGTCTGAAGGACCAATATGTCGATACAGAATTGACGCCTGACGACACCAATGTCGAATTGCAGGAAGACAAGACAGTCAAAAAGATCAGCGTCATGGTTCCAGAAGCCGCCGGTCTTGCACAAATCGAAGCAAGGCAAATCCGGTTTGCCAAAAAACTTACCAGGTTTGCCGAAGCCCGGACCCGCAAAGCTGAAGCCGCTATCCGGCAATTTGGGTTAAACCCAACAACGCTGGCGCGCCAAGCCCGCAGTGGACAGGGTGGTCCATTCGAATCGTTCTTTGGATCGCCGAAAAAACAAGTTCGTGACCCGCGTTTTGTCCGGCTTGCCGCATCGATTAATCAGATGGATGCAATGGAGCGAGCATTGGCTGCTATTCCTACAGCTATGCCTTCGGCCGCAACAGCAATGTCGAGCGGTTTTGGCTATCGCCAAGACCCGTTCACCGGTGCCGCCGCAATGCATAGCGGTTTGGATTTCAAAGGACCGATGGGCACTGCGATTTTGGCTGCAGCGGAAGGCCGGGTAACTTCGGCAGGTACTCAGTCGGGCTATGGCAATTGCATCGAGATTACCCATGCTAATGGTTTGGTAACGCGTTATGCTCATCTGTCGAGTTTCAACGTCAGGCTTGGGCAACAGGTCAAACGCGGTATGCAAATCGCTCGAATGGGTAGCACCGGTCGCTCGACTGGAAGCCATCTTCATTTCGAGGTTCGCCTGAACGGTCAAGCGATTAACCCGCGCAAATTTTTGGAGGCAAATCCCGATGTTCTCAAAGTCCAAGCCGTCGCTGGAAACCGTGCCGACGATCCCGCAAAGAAATCATGAACCCATGCGCAATTCCGGACATACATTTTCGATCATAGCCGCCGACGTCGAAATCGTAGGCAATCTGAATGCACGTGTCGATTTGCATATCGATGGCAAGGTGCAGGGCGATGTTACGTGCGGCAGTCTCGTACAAGGCGAAGGCAGCTTGATCTCAGGCAAAGTCGTGGCGACATCGGCGCGGCTTTCGGGTCAGGTCGAAGGTTCGATTGAGGCAACGGATCTGGTAATCGAGGCGAGTGCCCGTGTTTCCGGCGATGTCACTTATGAAAATCTGACAATTGCACCGGGAGGTCAGGTCGAAGGCAAATTGAAACACAAGTCGTCGAGCGCACCGGCACTAAGCCGAGCAACCATGGAAGTTGGCAAAAACGAGCCACTGATGCTCGGCGCGGAGACCAAGGTCGCGTAAGGCGTCACTTTCCGTTATCTCGCACAATAAGAAGGGGACGACGCATCAGCGCCCCCCCCTTTTTTAATTCCCTTATGCGTTCAGAACGTCTTGCGCACGGTAATGCCGTAAGTCCGGGGACTGTTGGTTGCGAAACCAAGCCGAGCCCGGCCGCCCCGTTCACGGTCGAATGACAGCAACGCATTCTCGTCGAACAGGTTATTGACGTAGCCGATTACCGACAAGCCGTTATCAAAATCGACCCCAGTGCTGAGGTTCACCAGTTCATAGCTTGGCAAAACCAAATTAAGTGTGGTCGCATTGGTGCCCGGTGCTCCAGCAAACGCAAGACCGGAGACGAAGCTACGCGGATTGCCCTCCTGATCGCCAGGCTGAGTGATCCGGTTGCCAACATGTTGGATCGAGGTTGCAACATACGCTTCGGCGTTACCACTAATCGGGAAAGCATATGAGGCGTTAGCCGATATTTGGAATTTGGGCACTGTCGGCAGGCGATTGCCATCCCTAATTCCGGCGATGACCGCACCCGCTGTTGTGGTGACCGAAGAATCCAGTTTTGCGCTGACAAGGCTTCCCGAGATGCCGACATCTAAACCGTCGGCGGGGCGTGCGCTTAATTCAAATTCTACGCCCTGGGTGTGTGCCTTGGGTACGTTGAATACGACCCTTGATGAACAGCTGCCAGCGTCGGCAGTAATTTGCAAGTTCTTGATGTCCGTATAAAACGCTGCTGCGTTGAAGGTAAAACCACGCCCTTGGGTTTTGACACCCAGTTCATAATTCCAGAGCGACTCATCATCATAACGCGGACGATTGCCAAAAGTTTGTGCATCAATGCCGCTAGCCCCGCCCGAGCACAGCGGAATGTTTAGCGGGTCATTAATGCCGCCGAGACGGAAGCCTTTCGATGCCTGAGCATTGAATGTAATCGCATCCGACGCTTTGAAACTTGCCAAAACGCGGGGGGTGAAGCCGTCAGACTTCGTACTGCCGGTTTGATTATCGCCGTTGGCAAATAGACCCCCGGATTTGAACAAACGGTCCTCGGAAAAGTCATAATAGCGGCCACCAGCGGTCAGGGTAAATTGTTCACCGAAAGCATAGCTTGCCTCGCCGAAAACCGCCTTTTGCTTAATGTCATATACGATGTCGGCATTGTAAGGCGCGTTAAGTGGGAAGCCATTGGCTACCGCAGCCGACGTACCGGCGCCAAACCGAGCATCGGTGAAGGCATCATAACCCGGCGTCGGCAAGCGTTGTGCATAGTCACGATCGGTGTTTGAGTAAAAACCACCCAACACCCATTGGAACGGTCCGTCGTCGTTCGAGCTCAACCGCAATTCCTGAGTGAACGATTGCACTTTAGTTGTGTCGCGCAAATTGGATGGCAACAAAACACCCGCTGTTGGAAAGCCCAGATCAACAGACACGCTGCCTGTCAGCGCGCTGGCATCACGGCTAACCAGAATGTCGCGGTCAGTGTAGCTGCTGACCGATGTCAAATCGACGCCACCAAATCCAATCTTGATGGTGGCATCGCCAATCATCGTTTCGTCTTCGAAGCCTTCGCTTAGTAAAAGATGCTGCTCACGTTCGCGAAATGTTACCGCAGGACGCGTAGTCGTGAACGGATTTGCATAGAGGTTAAACACCTCCTGACGGTTAAATCCGTTAGTCGAGATTTTCTGGTAAATGACACGCGGGGTGATCGAGAGGTTCTCGCTAGGTTCGAATGTAACCGCTAGGCGACCGCCGTAGCGCTCGCCATCGTTAACATCTTCGGTAACTCCGCCGCCCTCACGACGGGCGTTGATAAAGCCACCATAACGCGTGTAATAACCCACCGCGCGTACTGCCGCTTTGTCACCGAGCGGCGCATTGACCGCACCCTTCAAATGACCGCCTATGTCATCGCCGTCGACCAGATTGATATTGCCTTCGACCGTGCCTTCAAAGGCACCTAGCTTAGGTTGATTGGTGATGTAACGGACAGTCCCGCCGACCGATCCAGAACCAAAAAGCGTACCTTGCGGTCCGCGCAATGTTTCAACACGATTGAGATCAAACAGATCCAGGTCGGGCGTAAAAAGTGAGAGTGAGATTACCGATTCATCGAGATAAACGCCGACCTGCTCTTTGACACCGGGCTGATCACGAACGATTTGTCCGGCCGAAACCCCCCGGATCGAGACCTGGCTTTGGCCCGGCCCAAGGTTTTGCACGGTCAAACCCGCGACGTTACGAGAGAGGTCCTCAAGCGTTGTTGCGCCGGTTTTTTCGATATCATCTGCGGTTTGCGCATTGATTGAAAATGGTATGTCTTGCAAATTGGCATCCCGCTTGGTTGCGGTAACGATGATGACGTCTTCATCCGATGGCTCAGCGGCATCCTGTGCGAAAGCAGTGGTCCCGCCCATTAGCAAGGCAATGACCGAGGCAGATGCGCCCAATCGCGCAGTTGCGTGGAAAGTAGATTTCTTCATGATATCCTCCCGAATTAAGCGCTGGCGGAGCAGCCGACGCCTTATGTCGCCTCCTTTGCCAATCCGCCGAGGGACATGTAAGAATTTTCTGAAGTTCGCGAGATTTTTCGCTGAGCCCTGTCACTTTTCTGCAACAAACAAAATGCGGCCCGAACCATAGTTGGTCCGGGCCTAAGTTGGATGTTCGCGGGAGGAACGTCTGGAGGGGGCGGGGCGTGTAAGGAGAGGAGAGAGAACGCCCCGCCGCCAAGCTGAAATCAATAGTTGTAGGCACGCTCCCCGTGGCTGGAGAGGTCGAGGCCTTCGCGCTCTGCATCTTCGCTCGGACGAAGCCCCAGGGTCTTGTCGATAGCGAAGAACAGGATAGCCGAACCAATACCCGACCAGAGGAGCGTTACCGCAACCGCCTTAATCTGGGTAATGACTTGGCCCGCCATGTCATATTCACCCGCTACGGCAACTGCGGCGGTGTAGTCGATCCATCCCTGGCCGCCCAAAGCAGGGTCAGCAACGATGCCAGTGCCGATGGCGCCAACGATACCGCCGATGCAGTGGATACCGAAGACATCAAGCGTATCGTCATATTTGAACTTGTTCTTCACAAAAGAGACAAAAATGTAGCAAATTGGCGAGACGACGAAGCCGAGAATGATGGCGGTACCCGGATGGGCAAAGCCCGAAGCCGGAGTAATCGCGACCAGTCCGGCAACCGCACCTGACACACCGCCCAAGAGCGACGGACGTCCGTGTTTGATTTGCTCGACGATCGCCCAGGACACTGCCGCTGCGGCGGTAGCGACGAAGGTGTTCATGAAGGCGACTGCGGCGATTCCATTGGCTTCGAGGTTGGAACCAGCGTTAAAGCCGAACCAGCCCACCCAGAGGAGCGAAGCGCCGATCATTGTCATGGTCATGCTGTGCGGCGGAGTTGCTTCTTTGCCAAAGCCGATCCGCTTGCCGATGATCAGGCAGCCGACAAGGCCAGCGATACCCGCGTTGATATGCACAACGGTACCACCAGCAAAGTCGAGCGCTCCCCAACCCCACAGCAGCCCCATATCGTCGGGTGCTGCGTTCAGGAAGTCTGGACCGGCCCAATACCATACCATGTGCGCAATCGGGAAATAGACCACGGTCAGCCACAAAACGGTGAAAACCATCAAAGACGAGAATTTCACTCGCTCAGCAAACGCGCCGACGATCAGTGCAGGCGTGATGCACGCGAATGTCATCTGGAATATGATGAACACATATTCGGGCAGATAGACGCCGTTCGAGAACGTCGCGGCGAGTGTCGTCGCGTCAACGCCCATCAACAGCACCTTGTCGAAGCTGCCGACATAAGGACTGCCGCTTGTGAATGCCATTGAATAGCCCCAGCCGACCCAGACAAGGGCCGCGATACTGACGATCATGAAAACCTGCATCAGCACGCTGAGCATATTCTTGGTGCGGACAAGACCGCCGTAGAACAAGGCGAGCGCGGGCACCGACATCATCAGAACCAGAACCGACGATACCAGCATCCAGGCAGTATCGCCCTTGTTGACCATTTCGGCAGTTGGCGTGAATGCAACGGCAGCAGCAGGCGCTGCTTCAGCCACAGCCTCGGTTGCGGCGGCAGCACCTTCGGCAGCCTTCTCGACTGCCTCCTGCGCGAAGGCGGGAAGGCTTGCGAACAACGTCGCCCCCGTCGCGCCTAAAAATTTCAACGTTTTCGACATTTTTATGGTTCCCCTAGCTTATTGGATATCGCGTCAAAGCGCGGTTTCGTTGGTGTCGCCGGTGCGGATACGAAGCGCACCCGCAAGTTCGAATTCAAAGATTTTGCCATCGCCGATTGCCCCGGTTTCGGCGGCAGCCTGGATTGCCTCGATAATCGCAGGCGCTTCGTCGGAACCGCAAGCGACCTCGATCTTGATCTTCGGTACCATGTTGGTGGCATATTCGGCGCCGCGATAAATCTCGGTCTGGCCCTTTTGGCGTCCAAAACCCTTTACCTCGCTGACGGTCATCCCGGATACACCGAGCGCCGTGAGCGCTTCGCGAACCGGGTCGAGTTTGTGAGGCTTAATCACTGCTACAATATATTTCATGCAAAACCCCCGCTTGGTTGTGCAGTGCAACATGCAAACGCCGTGCCAAATGCGCGCCGAGGGAATTCATGGGGAATTCAATGGGATTATGGCCGTGAGGTTGGAACCAATACGTCAAATCTGCCTAATTTTTAATCAGAGCGTATCCGGTGATTAAAATTTAGGCAGTCATGCCAGTTTTAATTGTGCCCATACTGGCAGATGATCGGATGCGCGTTGCGACAGCGCCGATATATGCACTCCGAAGTCATCTACAGAGATGTCGTGGCTAACGATAATTCTGTCCAGATGCGCGACTGGGCGCGCGCTGTGAAAACTTTTCGGCGTCTTGATAATCCGGTGATGATGAAAGGCGAATTCGGACAATGCGCCCCGATCGGACCATTGGTTGAAGTCGCCCATGATGATCGTCGGCAAATAGCGCGGTGCAGCATCAATATGCTTCAATATTGATCGCACCTGCCTTCGCCGCCACAGACCGGACAGGTCGAGATGCACGCCGATTACCCGAAACTGCCGACCTGCAAATGTGCAAAGCACCTCAACAGCGCCGCGCGGCTCGAGCATCGGCAAGTCAAGTGGATGTGGGTTTTGAACTTCGATCCCGCGACGCACCAAAATCGCGTTGCCGTGCCAGCCGATGCCGCCCGGACGAATATTGAAAGGCACGTGATGCCACGGGGTTTCGGCCTCGATCAATGCTGCGGGCAAACAGCTCTTACGCGTTCCGTAACGGCGATCAGCCTCTTGCAAAGCAATGATGTCGGCGTCGATTTCGTTTAACACTGCAAGTATCCGTCCCGGATTGCGCTTCTGATCGAGACCGATGCATTTGCGGATGTTGTAGGTGGTAACTTTCAATTCTTGAGTCATGTCAAACCGGAATCCACCAACAAGATGTTCGCTGACTCATAGTCCTCGTCGAGAACCATCAAACGTACCGGTATGGCAAACGCGGCGCTGTCTGCAATGTTCATACCGCCATCGAAGGTGACAGCGCCGACACCATGCGATTCAAGGAAGCCGCGGGCAATTTCGGCGGCGATAGACGACGAGAAACGCGCAAGCTCAACCAATGCCATCGGCTATTGAGCAGGGCCGAAATAGCGATCGGTAACACGCGTCGCGATACCATCGATACTTTTCGTTCGACCTTGCGTTTTGGCCATCCAGGCGTCGGGCTCCATTTGCGCATGTGCTTTCTGCAGCGTTTCCCGCTCCCTATCGAACGACATGAACGGGACACCCCAGCCGCAACTTGTCTGAACGCTTTCGACATCGATTACGAAAATCTGTCTAGTGCCTGCCAGCAGCGTGAAATGGGCGGCCAGCGCTTCCCATTCTTTATCCTGAGGCAGCACTGCGCGACCGTGCCCATAAATCCGCAAAATCAATGCAGGACGGTCGAAATTGCAAAACATGATAGTTATTCGGCCATCCACCGACAAATGCGCATGCGTTTCGTTACCTGACCCACCCAAATCGAGATAGCCGACGCGAGTCGGCGAAAGCACGCGAAACGCGTCATAGCCCTTTGGACTGAGATTAATGCGCCCGTCGGCAGCGGCTGTCGCTGTAAAGAATACCGGTTGCTTGCGGATCATCTCCACATGCTGGTCGTCGAGAATGTCGCTGAATTCCGCCATACGGCTTTATTGGCTTAATTGCTCGTGCAGCGCAACCTTAGCAGGACGTGCCTGGGATCGGAATGCCCATCAGGCCCTTGCATTTCTTTTTCGGCCGCGGTTCGGCTTGACCCGGGCGGGCATCGCCCATCTCACGCATGCCGCTCATTCCTGCCATCCCGGTCATGAAGCTTGCAGACGAACGAAAGCGCGCCTTTGCTGTCCATTCGATATTCCAAACCATTTTTGGATCGGTCGGCTTGGGCGGGAACGAGAAATTTTCTTCCGGCCCGAAAGCATTCATACTGCCGAACATCATCCCGCCAGCCGCTGTCTTGGCTTCCGTCGGTATCGCGCAGCTGGTCTGCGTCGGCGGCATGATGTTTTTCAGCGCAATCTGCTTTTGCACCTCGCCGGGAGACAGCCAGTCCATGCCGGTGCCAGAGTCCCGGTTGTTGGCCGAGGTCCACATGACCATGTCGCCACCCTGCCCCGCGCGTTCCATTCCGCCCATGGCAAACGCGGCGTAGCCGGTCGCGGTTGGAACCGAGTTCCAACCAAGCATGATGCCACCGCCCTGTTCAGCCGGATCGACGTTGAGCGCCGCCATATAATCATTGGCGAGCGCGAATTTAATTTCGGGGGTGAAAGCGCTGGCAATACGGTGGTCGCCGCGAAGCGACGAACCTGATTTCGGCTGCTTGCCGCTTTTCGGGTTTGGCCACCATGCGGCATTGTTGTCACGCGCGGCAGCAGCGGCCTGATAGCTTTGCATCTGCGCGGGCATATAGGATGGCATGTTAGCCGTGGGCAGCTTGGCAAAATCAAGGATGAAGGGCTGGCCCTTAGGTGCCTTCGCATGGCAGCCCCAAAACATCAGCAGCCGTCCCTTGGGCTTTTCGATCGGCCCGCCCGGATTGTAGCCGCGCTCTTCGGGCTGGGCCTTGCCCGGTCCATCGCCGAGCAAAGGCACCGATTTGCCCAATTTGGCGGCCGGCAGAAAGAAATGGTCGCCTTTTTCGGGCTGTATTGGCGAAGGCGCTGCCGAACTTAGCCGCAAGTCGAGCATATAATTGGCGTCGCCACCCCCGCCCAACAGGGCACCAAGTCCACCGCCCATCATCGCGCCCATCCCCATGCCCGACATGGTCGACACATCCATGGCATATTGCGCCTTCGGCCCGGTTGTTTTCTGGGCAGACCCGGAAACGACGATTAGTGACGTGGCGATAACCGCCAAACTGGAAAAGCGCATAAAAGGCCGCATGGCAAATCTCCCTGATGCCAGAGCTTTCGCCCAGGAATATAACGCGACCCGATTCTTATTGCATTGTTATAACCGCTTAAACCTTTGACGCCAAGCCATTAGCCCGCCGTTCCGCCGACCGTCAGTCCGCTAACCAAAGTCGTCGGCTGGCCGACACCGGCCGGAACGCTCTGTCCAGCCTTGCCGCAAACGCCCACGCCTTCGTCGAGCGCCATATCGTTGCCCAGGCCAATGACCTTGTTAAGCACTGTCGGCCCGTCGCCGATCAATGTCGCGCCTTTGATCGGGTCACCCAATTTTCCGTCTTTGACTAGATAGGCCTCGGTGCAGGAAAACACGAATTTGCCCGATACAATATCGACTTGTCCGCCGCCGAAACTTTTCGCAAAAATACCATTTTTTACTCGGCTGAGTAGCTCGGCAGGATCATCCTGACCGCCACGCATAAAGGTGTTGGTCATCCGAGGCATTGGCGCATGCGCATAACTTTCGCGACGGCCATTGCCTGTGGGCTCAACACCCATCAGCCGCGCATTCATGCGGTCCTGCATATAGGCTTTCAAAATACCGTCTTCGATGAGTATATTTTCCTGCGTCGGCGTCCCTTCGTCATCGATCGAAAGCGATCCGCGCCGGTCAAGCATCGTGCCATCATCGACCACAGTCACGCCAGGAGCCGCCACACGCTGGCCTATTTTCCCCGAAAAAGCACTGCTGCCCTTGCGGTTGAAATCGCCTTCGAGACCGTGGCCGACCGCTTCGTGCAACAACACCCCAGGCCAGCCGGGGCCAAGCAATACGGTCATTTCGCCCGCAGGTGCCGCAACTGAACGCAAATTGACTAGCGCCTGGGCCAGAGCTTCGTCGATCGCATGATCCCACTGGGCGTCTTCGAACAGCTTGCCGTAGAGATAGCGTCCGCCAAAGCCATAACTGCCGGTCTCGCGCCTGCCATTTTCTTCAGCGACGATGCTTACATTCAACCGCACCAGTGGCCGGATGTCCGTCGCAATAAAACCATCGGCCCGAACGATTTCGACGACAGTCCAGCTACCCGACAAGCTGACGCTTACTTGGGCCACTCTCGGATCGCGGGATCGGGCAGCGGCATCGATTTGCTGGCACAGCGCGACCTTGTCAGCGAACGGCACAAGTTCGAGCGGGTTGCCGTCGGTGTACAGATGCCGGTTATTCTTGCGCGGTGGCGGCGCGGGCTGGTCCTTCGCCGGATCTAACAATTTCAACGTTTCACCTGCCCGGCGGATCGCGGCTTCGCTTAGGTCGTTGGCATGCGAAAAACCTGTCATTTCCCCCGAGACACCGCGGAGACCGAAGCCCGAACCCGTCGAATAGTCCGCCATCTTCAAACGGCCATCATCGAACCCGAAACTCTCGGATGCGCTATATTGGAGATACAACTCACCATCGTCGCAATTTTTCAAAGCGTCGCGAGTGATGCGTTGCGCTGTGTCGGGATCGAGAAGACCGGGTTGATAGAGATAGCTGCGTGGGTCAGTGTAAGTCATTGCGTCTATATGGGGACGCCAAGCGAAGGAAGGAAGTGTAAATTGCCATGAAACACGCCCCCAACTCCATTCGTGTCGAGCGCAGTCGAGACACCCATCGTTGGTACGCGCCTTATTGGTGTCTCGACTGCGCTCGACACGAACGGAAAAGTTGGTTTTCTCGAAAGGCGAAGGCTTCTAAGGCCACCCGATGACCACGAGATTCCAGTTCGAAATCACCGCCACCGATGGCAAAGCGCGCACTGGCAAGATCGCC
>JBKJLZ010000122.1:0-5462 GCA_046596705.1 Sphingorhabdus sp.
AACAATGTCGATCCGGTAACGACCATCGAACTCTACGAGGCTGGCATCCGCTATCAATATGGGCGGCTTATCAACGGGTCAGTCACTGTGTTCCGCACCAACTTCGATGACCAGAACTATAATTTCGCCGACCCAGTCAACCCAACGCAGCAAAGCAACATCAATGCAGACTTGCGAACGAAGGGTGTGGAATTCGATCTGCTGGTGCGGCCAATCGATTGGTTCTCGGTCAATCTGCAAGGGGTGTTCCAGGATCCCAAGCTCGTCAATCTGGCGATAAACGGGGCGAACCAGGCGGGCTTTGAAGGCAACCGGCCCGAACGGACACCATCGAAACTGTTCACAATTACTCCGGTAGTCGAACTTCCGAATGGTTTGGGAGAGGTTTACGCGCGATACAAATATATCGGCAAAATCTTTGCAGACGCGGGTAATGGCGTCGCTCTGCCCGGCTATGGCGTTACCAGTGCGGGTGTCACATTGAACCTCAGCGATCGGCTCCAGGCGAGCTTCAATGTCGATAATATCTTTAATGTCATTGGTCTGACCGAGGGCAACCCGCGGCAGGGACAGACGCAGGCAATAACGGACGGCTTTTTCTATGCCCGTGGTATTGTCGGAACGACCTATGGTGGTTCGATCACCTTGAAGTTCTAACGTGCACAAGAACGATTGATCACTACAATGAATTGGGGCGGCGGATGCAGGTGCATTCCGCCGCCCTATCGCTGAATCCAACAAGGAGTTTGTATGATGCTCAAAGGTGCTGCTGTTCTGGGTACGGCATTGGCGCTGACATGCGCATCAGCGTCGGCCGAGCCCGATGTCGCTTATCAGATCGAAGAAGGCCAGAATATAAACGTCTTCATGCGCGAAGGGCCATCGGCTGCGCATATACTTCTTCGTTCGGGCAACGAACCGCGTATTCTCGTGGCCTTTCCGGCTGGCAATAGCGGCGTCGGGCTCTGGTTCGACCAAACTGCGAAAGCGGTGGAATGGCGTCTGGAGCGCGCACCATCGCCCGTGAAATCCGGCAGCCTGAACGGCATTGTGATGATTGCCAGCATCGACGCGCCGTCGCTAGCGATAAAGCAGGCCGTGCTTTCCAACGTTCGTTACCTGCGCGATTATCAAGCTGTCGGCCGGTTTCCTGAAGAAGTGCGGACGTCGCCGCAGATCGACGGAACAACGATCCGTTACCGTCGCGATCGTCTCGATGGCGCGCCGGGATACGAACTTACTGTTCGTATTCTCGATGGCCGTATCGAGCGTAACGCGATCCTTGCCGATGCCAACGGCCGCATCCGCATGGAGATTACTGCACTGACCGGCGATAAACCGTTAACACCATTGCCGATCGGTGAAGTTCTGAATGAGCGAGCTGCTGCCGATCCGGCTGCGCGTAACGCGCTTGCGTTTATGAGCTACCGGGAGAAGTTTCTGGCGGGGTCGTGGCGCTTCAACACCTATTTCGGTCGCGATACGCTTATGTCGGTACGGCTGCTTATGCCCGCGCTGCGTCCTGCCGCGATCGAAGCAGGTATCAACTCGGTGCTTGCCCGGCTTTCAAGCGGCGGCGAAGTCGCCCATGAAGAGGGCATTTCGGAGTTTGCAACGATTCAAAACCGCAAGGCTGGACTAAGCGGCGATGCGGCCGAGCTCGACTATAACATGGTCGATGACGACTATATGCTGGCACCGGTTGCTGCGGAATATCTAACCGGTATCAGTAAAGCGCAGGCTGCCGCCTACATGGCAACCCCAATCACCAGCGAGGCCAATCCCGACTCCAACGAACGCGTTGGGTCATTGATCGTCCGAAACTTGCGCTTCGTTCTGGCTCAGGCTGCGCCATTCGCTGCTGCGCCGTCGACCCGCACCCTGATCGCGATCAAACCTTCGCGCATGAGCGGCCAGTGGCGCGACAGCGATGAAGGGCTTGGTCGCGGGACGATAGCTTATGATGTCAACGCAGCGCTTGTCCCTGCCGCACTTGAAGCAGCAGATCGGCTGCTTCGTGCCGGGTTGCTCGATCCATATTTGTCCGCAGATGACCGTTCCGCATTTGCAACGGCGGGGGCGATGTCGCTCATCTGGCACGACCGGGCCGCGCCGTTCTTTCGTGTCGAACTGGCAGCCGACAAAGCCGCGCACGATATCAGCGCTTATGCAAAATCAGTCGGCGTTCCCCCAGCACCCGCACTGAAGGCATTGCGCAAAAGTCCGCTCGTATTTCATGCAGTGTCGCTCGATCAGGATGGCAAACCGGTGCCGATCATTCATTCGGACGAAGGCTTTTCCTTATTGTTCGGCCAGCCCTCGGCGGCGGATCTCGATACCTATGTAACCGCGATCATGAGGCCGTTCCCGGCCGGATTGATGACCGATATCGGGCTGCTGACGGCAAATGCCGCGTTCGATACCAAGGCAGCCCAGTCGCGGTTTATGACGACCGCTTACCATGGCGCTGTAGTTTGGTCATGGCAGCAAGCGCTGCTCGCTGCGGGGCTTGAACGTCAACTGGCACGCCGCGATCTGCCAAAAGCGGTACGCGCGAAACTTGTTGCGGCGCAGTCGTCGCTTTGGCGCGTGATCCGTGCTGCACGAGAGGTACAGAGTTCGGAACTGTGGTCATGGGCATATCGTGATGGCCGTTATCAAGTCGTGCCATTCGGCGCTGGCCGGGGCGATGTCGACGAATCCAACGCAGCTCAGCTCTGGAGCACGGTTTACCTCGCTGTCCAACCGCCGCGAAAGCGCTGATGACTGCGATGGTTAGCTGGCGGCAAAGAACCCGGTAATCGTCAAGCGTCCAGTTTCCGAATTAGCAGATAGTGTACGGCCAGGGGCAATTGCGCCGCAATGGAGGAGCCGCCCGCGATAGATCAGCGCCCTGTTGTAACAGCCATCGAAATGCCCGATCCTGTCGAAGATTGGTGTGTCACCGTTGAGATAAGCCTGCGGCGGATGCCCGTGGGCACGCAAGTCGGCATTGAGGCTTGCGAAGTAACGACCACTGCGCATTTGATCGACCGTCTCAAAGCCTGTGCTTCGGTGGCGGTAAAAGGCGGTACCATCGTCCCCTCCAGGCACCAGATAATGGATAAGCGCTACCCTGCCCGGTACAAGCGCATCCACGTGCGGGATTCGTTGCTGGATAGACAGATTGTCGGGCGGTGAGGTTACCATCGCAAAGCATATATCGAGTATCGAAACCTCGGCTGCGATTCCGAACACCTCGTCGAGTACTGTCGCCAGGACGTTGCGTTGCTCTGGCAAATATGTCGGTGGCACCGGCGCCTTTAGACCAGGATAATGGTCGCTGCTTCTTTTTTCGAAACACTGCATCGTAGCGGCCGACCGAAGCGCCACAGGATCGGCGGCGAAGTTTTCAATCACGGCAACAGGCTCGCCCTCGTCGCCAATCCTGTGGACGGTGACGCTAAGGCCGCTCACCCCATTGCCGCCTCGACGCCGGACCTTTCAGCTTCACCGATCAGCGCCGCGATCGCGTCGTCATGCAGCGGCAGCGTCGGTACCGCGCGCGCGATGATGGCTTCGATTTGATCGAGCTGGGCGCGATTGGCGGCGGGGTCGAGCGTGTCGGCAAGAGGACTATGCCCCTCGGCGAGTATCCCCTGCCCATTCAGGACGGCAAGCCAGCTTGCTTCACGAAACAGTTCGTCTTCGGTTAGCATCAGTCGGCCGGTTCGGCGATAATGCTCTTCCTTTGCCACCAGCGTTTCGGGAAGCGCCATTGAGCGGGTATGCTCCCACAACGGATCACTGCGCCCTTGCGTGGCATGATAATGCAAGATCAGGAAGTCCTTGATACCGTCCATGTCGCGACCGAATAGCGTGTTAAACTGCAGCGCAAGTGCGGGATCGCAATCGAGGTCGGGAAACAGCGTGATGAGCTTTGCAATCCCGCTTTGAATCAAATGGATGCTTGTCGATTCGAGCGGTTCGAGAAATCCGGAAGACAATCCGATCGCAACGACATTCTTTGTCCACGCCTCACGCCGGAAGCCCGCAGTGAACCGAAGGAAACGAGGATCGGCCAGTGGCTTTCCATCGAGATTGGCAAGCAAAGTGGATGCAGCTTCGTCTTCGGACAAATATGCGCTCGAATAGACATAGCCATTGCCCGTCCGATGCTGAAGGGGGATGCGCCACTGCCATCCCGCCGACCGTGCCGTAGACCGTGTATAGGGCGTTGTCTCCGCCACTCGAGCGCACGGCACCGCCACCGCTCGGTCGCAGGGCAGCCAGTGCGACCAGTCCTCGAAATCCGCCCCAAGCGTTTCGCCAATAAGGAGCGCGCGGAAACCCGAGCAGTCGATGAAGAGGTCACCGGCAAGAAGTTCTCCGCGGTCGGTCGAGATCGCTTCTACAAACCCTGTCTCAGGATGCTGTTCGACTTTTTCAACCTTACCTTCATGCCGCACGACACCTGCTGCTTCGGCGATGACACGTAAATGCGCGGCATAGAGTGAAGCGTCGAAATGATAGGCATAGCCCAGCGTTGAAAGGATCGAGCGCGGATCGTCGGACGGCTTGGCAAATCGGTTGGCAGCAGCAAGCGGGGTCGCAAGCGAATAGGCCGACAGCGGTCGATCTAGCCCTTCGGCCCTGGCCCTTAGCCAGCGCTGATGGAACGGGACCTGGCCGATTTCGACGCCGTAGCGACCAAAGGGATGGAAATAGCGATGACCAGGCCGCGCCCAGTCGACGAACTCGATACCAAGCTTGTAACTGGCCTTGGTCGCACGAACGAATTCGGCTTCATTCAAGCCGATTAACTGGTTGAACCAATGGATCGTCGGAATGGTCGCTTCACCGACGCCGACAATGCCGATCGCATCGGATTCCAGCAGCTCAATGGTGATATTTCGCCCGAAGGTTTTGGCAAGAGCACACGCGGTCATCCAGCCGGCAGTTCCACCCCCAAGAATGATTACTCGCTCGACCCGGTTCATTATCGCCTCTTGCAGTCCTATCCCAACGCTGCAATATGCAATCCTTTGCAAAGCAAAGCAACGAGATTTGGTCGCCGTACAGCTACATCGGCCTTGCCATCCTACTCACTCTGATCGCCGGATTTTTCTGGACGCGCGGTTATTGACAGTCAACAGGTCGAGCGGCTTTTAAACAGCTAAAAAAACTGGAGCGGGCGAAGGGATTCGAACCCTCGACCCCGACCTTGGCAAAGTTATACAAAGTCAAGTCATGCTGTACCATACGGTGTCTTCGACGAGGTAAAACCTCAAATAACTGTATCATGTTGTGTCATGTTAAATCATGCATGCCCAGGTTTTTAGTACCCCGCTTGTTACCCCGCTAGTCCTGCTTTAAATCGTCATGAACAATATTTTGTAGTCTTTTTGATATAAGATGAGATACCATGCTTTCTTATGACATACTATCTATACTTTTAATGTTATAGGTCTCGTCGTCACCCC
>JBKJLZ010000177.1:0-5439 GCA_046596705.1 Sphingorhabdus sp.
CGCGATCTTCTACCCGACTGGCGGCGGCACAGGACTAATCGGGATGTGGAAAGCATTCGACGAGTTGGAGGCACTCGGCTTTATCGGTCCAAAACGCCCGAAGATGTTCGCAGTGCAGGCAGAAGGCTGCGCGCCCGTTGTCAAAGCATTCGAAGAAGGCACCCGCCACGCCGAACGGTGGGAAAATGCACACACTGTTGCATGGGGTATACGCGTTCCAAAGGCCGTCGGCGACTTCCTGATTCTCGACGCGGTGCGGGCGAGCGGTGGACGCGCAATTGCGGTCAGCGATTTAGCGCTGGAAGAAGCAGTCGCGCGAGTTGGGAAGACCGAAGGATTATTGCTTTGCCCCGAAGGCGGCGCGACGCTGGCCGGATATGAAAAGGCGCTTGCTGAGGGCTATGTTAGCCGTGACGAGCAGGTGATGCTGTTCAACTGCGCGACCGGCCTCAAATATCCAATGCCGGACAGCTCGGAGTTAATCGATTTGACCACGGCTCTTAGCTGAAACGATGCAAAAAGGCCGCAGCGGTGTTGCCGCTACGGCCTCTCTCCCCCGGCGCGATTGTTATCTTACGATAAGGCAATTTTCTCCCGCAGCTTTCAGCTTTGCGCACAGTTGCTGCGCGGCCGACGCGTTTGCAGTTACCGCCTGCAGACGGAATATCTTGCGGCCGCCTTCGCCTGAAGCCTCAGCAATCCGGCGATTGGTGCCTGACAGAAAACCGAAGCGTTTGCCAAGCGCCGCCCATGCTTGATCAGCCTTCGCCGAATCGCCGAATGCGCCAAGCTGAACCATGACCGCACCAACCGGAGTTGCGTCTTTCGCGACAGTATTTATAGCAACAGGGGGCGTTGGATCGGCCTTTGGCGGAACAATAATTGCACCCGTTTTGGTTCCCTCGCTAGCTGCAAAGGCGGCGTCGCCTTCACCCTCGAAAGTTTTTCCCTCACGGTTGTCCGGGGCTACTTTGTAATCCCCTTTTTGCGCGACTATCAACGCCCCATTGCCTTGCGAGCGACCGGTTTCGTTATGTTGCAACGAGTATATCCCGCCGACAATCGCCGCAAGCAATGCAAGGCCGCCAAGTACCAGTCCCGCAACTTTCAGCGGCGAAGCCCCTTCGTCATATTCATAGCCATCGGCAGTTTCAAGCCAGGGCAACCGGTCAGGATCGTCAAGACCGAACCGATTGTTTCCGCCATCATCGGTAATGTTGTTCATGCCAAATTTCCCGACATTTCCAGTGTAGTCTCACATGCTGTAAGCGGCTTCAACCCCCATGAGTTTAAGCCCGTTGCGAATGACTTGACCGATATTTGCTGCCAAGAAAAGCCTGGCGCCTGTAAGTGCAGGGTCATGTGCCAATATGAAGCGCTTGTCAGGGCGGTCATTACCGACATTCCAATAAGCATGAAAAGCAGCCGCGAGTTCGCCGAGATAGAATGCAATACGGTGTGGCTCGCCCGATTTCGCCGCTGCTTCGACAATGCGTGGAAAGTTTGCTGCTTCCCTGATCAAAGCAATTTCTTCGTCGCCGAGCAAGTTCAGTTGCGTGCCGTCGATACCGAGGCCTTCGCCTTCCGCCTTGCGCAAAGTCGATTGAATTCGGGCATGGGCATATTGCACGTAGAACACTGGGTTGTCTCTTGATGCCTCGACCACTTTAGCGAAGTCGAAATCCATCTGAGCGTCGGATTTTCGTGTCAGCATGACAAAGCGAACCACGTCCTTACCAACTTCCTCGACCATGTCGGCAAGCGTGACAAAGCTGCCTGAACGCTTCGACATCTTCACGGGTTCGCCATCGCGCAGCAACCTAACCATCTGCACCAACTTTATGTCGAAATCGATTTTGCCGCCGGTCAGGGCACCCACCGCCGCCTTGATGCGTTTGACCGTACCAGCATGGTCAGCGCCCCAGATATCAATCATCGCGTCAACGCCGCAGCTTTTCTGAAAATGATAAGCGAGGTCTGCGCCGAAATAGGTCCAGCTCCCGTCGGATTTTTTTATCGGGCGGTCCTGATCGTCGCCGAATTGCGTCGAACGGAAAAGAGGGAGCGTGACCGGCTCCCAATCCTCGATTTCTTTGCCCTTTGGCTTTTCGAGTTCGCCATCATAGATAAGGCCGCGTGCGCGAAGCTCAGCTTCTGCCTCATCGGCTTTGCCTGCAATGTGCAGCTCGGCTTCTGACGCAAACAGGTCGTGGTGGATCCCGAGCAACGCCAGATCAGCCTTTATCATTTTCATCATGTCGGCAACGGCAGCCTCTCGAAAGAGCGCTAACCACTCGTTTTCTGGCGTGGCAATATGCACCTCGCCAAATTCCACAGCCAGACGCTGACCGACGGGGATCAAATAATCGCCGGGATAAAGGCCTTCAGGAATTTCAATGCTCTCGCCCAATGCCTCGCGGTAGCGAAGATGAACTGAGCGCGCGAGCACATCAACCTGTCCGCCAGCATCGTTGATATAATATTCGCGAATCACCCTATGCCCGGCAAATTCGAGTAAAGCGGCGAGTGCATCGCCAACGACAGCGCCGCGACAATGCCCCATGTGCATAGGACCGGTCGGATTAGCAGAAACATATTCGATGTTTACTGTTTTGCCGTTGCCCATGTCGGAACGGCCATAATCGTCGCCTACTCTTCCGATATCGCGCAATTCGTCGAGCCAGAACAGCGGATCAAGCCGCAGATTGATAAAACCGGGACCTGCAACGTCTACGGCAGCTACGCCTTCGATCTTGGCAAGCTCGACCGACAATTTTTCTGCAAGTGCCCGAGGGCTAGTACCCGCGGGTTTCGCCAGCACCATTGCGGCATTCGTCGATAAATCACCGTGTGACGGGTCGCGTGGCGGTTCGACGGTAACGTTTGCGCGGTCGAGTTCAGCCGACAACAGGCCAGTTGCAATGAGATTGTCCAATGCATGATCGACAAGCACTGCAAATTTTGAAAAAAGGGTCACAAACTCCGCCCTGATACATGCGCTCTTAGCGCGTTACATTATACTTCAGCTGATCTTCGGTCAGTTGAAACCCGACAAGCATTTCAAAGCTTGATCGGACAACGGCAGCGCGCACTTCGGGGTCGGCCAGCGGATCGAGCGCCGCGTCCGCGTCGCCAGGTTTACGTTTTTTGGTGATTTTTGCCACGATGTCCGCTGGCAATCGCGCAGATGCGCCGTCAATGTAGCTAGCGACTTGACCGCTCGCTGTTGCGCGCGGCTGACCATCAGCGAACTGAAGCGTCAGCTGCCCCACGCGCTTGGAAATAACAGCGCTGCCGCCTTGAACTACTGTCGAAAAATAAGGTACCGTAACGCTGCGAGCGCCGCGCGTGTCGGTGCGCCGCGCCTGGACATCAAAGCTTGCCTGTGAATAAATTTTTTCGCCACCCTCGTTGCATGTAGCTCGGACATTAGTGATTAATGCTACCACATCGATGGCACTGGCATCCAGGCTGCTTGTTGGGTTGAACAGCGTAACATCGCCGGTGCCATCGGGCACTGCAACCGCCGGACAGCCAGTACGTGTTGTGCTAATGCCAACGCCCGAAGAAACATCGAGTTCACCATCGCGGCTGCACCCGGATAGCAGCAAAACGGCCGAAATGACAGGAACAGCGATGGCTACAAATTTCATAAAAGGATAGTCCTCGGCATATCTTTTGGTCGTCCAGGGGACGTTGTGTCCGGTCCTTATCCTTGCGCCGTGTCCCACGCAACAGAGGAGTTCGGCACGAAGCGAGGGGAAAGCCCTTGGCCTTGGCCTCTTAGTTGCCTAAAGCACATTGCCGATGACTGAACAACTCTCTTCAAAGCGAGCAATAAAGCTACTGCTAGCTGCGCCGCGCGGCTTCTGCGCCGGTGTAGATCGTGCGATAAAGATAGTTGAACTGGCGCTGGAACAGCATGGCGCGCCCGTTTATGTTCGGCACGAAATCGTACACAACCGCTATGTCGTTGATAATCTAAAGGCCAAAGGCGCTGTGTTTGTGGAAGAACTCGATGAAGTCCCCGATGGCGGACATGTCGTATTCTCTGCGCACGGGGTGCCCAAATCTGTGCCGGCTAATGCACAGGCGCGCGGTCTTGCTTACTTCGACGCTACGTGTCCGCTGGTATCGAAAGTGCACCGGCAGGCGGAACGTCAGGTTGACGCAGGACGACATATTATTTTTGTCGGCCATGCCGGTCATCCTGAAGTCGTAGGCACATTCGGTCAGGTTCCCGAAGGTGCAATGACCCTGGTTGAAACCGCAGACGACGCTGAATCGTTACAGCCGACTGATGCCGATAATCTGTCTTTTTTGACTCAGACGACTCTGTCAGTCGATGACACCGAGGAAATTGTCAGGATATTACAGCGGCGTTTTCCTTCGATAATCGGGCCGAAGGGTGAAGATATCTGCTACGCCACTTCGAACCGGCAGCAAGCCGTCAAGGCAATCGCTTCCGCATGTGATCTAGTGCTGGTGATCGGAGCGCCCAATAGCTCAAATTCGGTTCGACTAGTCGAAGTTGCGATCCGTTCGGGCGCCTGCGCTCATCTGGTTCAGAGCGCCGATGATATCGAGCTATCGTGGTTCGACGGCGTCAGTACGCTCGGCCTCACCGCCGGAGCTTCGGCGCCTGAGATCCTGGTACGTGAAATTATCGACGTGCTTGCGATGCACTTTGCCTTGGACGAGCATCAGGTCACAACTGCCGAAGAGAGCATTACATTTAAGCTACCGCGTGAACTTGCAGGCGCAAACGTCTGAGTTTATCGGATGGCAGTTTACACTCCGCTCGGGTCTGAAGACGTAGCGACGCTGCTTTGTAATTAAGATGTCGGCGGACTGGTCGCAATGAAAGGAATCGCCGAGGGCGTTGAAAACACCAACTTTTATATCGAAACAACCAGAGGTCGTTTCATTCTAACGCTTTATGAATCAAGGGTGAATCCGGCTGATTTGCCTTTTTTTCATGCGTTACTGTCGCATCTACATGCAGCAGGCTGCAAGGTACCTCGATTCATTGCTGACCTGTCTGGGAATTGGCTGCGACAAGTCGCTGGTCGGCCGGCATGCCTTATCGAATTTCTCTCGGGTGTTTCGGTCACCCGCCCCTCGGCAGCTCAGGCTGTATCCACAGGTGCGTCCCTAGGCAAATTGCACAGTTCTCTATTAAGTTTTGTGGAAGTGCGCGCGAATAGCTTGGGTGTAAAAGCGTGGAGGCCGCTCGCGGATCGGTGTTCCGATGCAGAACTGGAATTAATTTCCCCGGGCTTGGCTAAGCGCATTGCCGCTGAATGCGACTTTGCCGAAGCGAATTGGCCCGATCATCTCCCCGTTTCGGCAATCCATGCGGATCTTTTTCCCGACAATGTGTTGATGCTTGGTGATGATGTTACGGGACTAATCGATTTCTACTTCGCATGCACAGAC
>JBKJLZ010000041.1:0-5134 GCA_046596705.1 Sphingorhabdus sp.
CACAGGTTCGATCAAACGGCCGTTGGTAGATGTTTTTAGCATATTCGCGCGTTTAGAAATTGCAGCGCGCAAAGTCGAGGCCGATGTTGACTTAAACGATCTTTGCCGCCATAGGCCCGCCTTCGCAATCGACCCTGCATTCCGGTGAAGCAGGTGTCCGGCACGTCCAGCATGTGTCGCGCGGTACCGGAAGTAACGTAACAAGCCATTGGAGACACACTATGTCGATGCGCAAAAGCTCGAAGTATAAACTAGACCGCCGGATGGGTGAAAATATCTGGGGCCGCCCGAAATCACCCGTCAACAAGCGTGAATATGGCCCTGGTCAGCACGGCCAGCGCCGCAAGGGCAAGATGTCCGATTACGGCATTCAGTTGCGCGCCAAGCAAAAGCTGAAGGGCTATTATGGCGACGTCACTGAAAAGCAGTTCAAGCGCGCGTATCAAGAAGCCAGCAATATGAAGGGTGATACTTCACAGAACCTGATTGGTCTACTTGAGCGTCGCCTCGACATGATCGTATACCGCGCCAAGTTCGCGCCAACGATTTTTGCCGCACGCCAGATCGTCAGCCATGGCCACATTCGAGTCAACGGCGTGAAGTGCAATATTGCCAGCCGTCAGGTTGCGGCAGGCGACGTCATCAGTCTTGGCAACAAAGCGAAGGAAATGGCGCTGGTCATTGAAGCGCAAGGCCTCGCTGAACGCGACATCCCTGAATATGTCGCGGCCGATGGCAACGACAAGGTTACCTTCACACGAGTGCCAACCCTCGACGAAGTGCCGTATCCGGTAAAGATGGAGCCAAATCTGGTTGTCGAATTCTATTCGCGCTGATTTGCTTACTACGACGACATAATGAGGCGGTCCTTCGGGGCCGCCTTTTTTGTTTGAGCGCAGCCATTGCCTCTGCCACAAGGCGGAATAATAATTCCCCCTTAGGAGAATCACATGCGCATTCTGACGCTTGCTTTCGTTTCAGCGCTCGCGCTGACGGCCTGCAAAAAGACCGATGAAAAGGCCGAAACTCTGGAAATCGAAACCGCGATTGCCAGTGAATTGGCTGTTCCTGAACTGTCCGAAGCAACGATGAAGGAAGTCACCAAGGAGCTTTCGCTCGATGCCTATGAAGGACGCGCTCCAGGTTCGGCCGGCGAAGAAAAGACGGTCAATTATCTGATAAAGAAGTTCAAGGAAGCGGGACTCGAACCCGGCAATGGAACGAGCTGGACGCAGAATGTGCCATTGGTTGAAATCCTTGCCAAAAATGTCTCGGCGCTCAGCATTGCCGACAAAAAGGGCAAGGCGATGTCATTCGCTTATGGGAGCGAGTTCGTCATTGGAACCTATCGCGAAACCCCCAAGACTGAGGTAAAAGCCAGCGAAATGGTTTTTGTCGGCCATGGGATCGTCGCCCCTGAAAAAGGTTGGAACGATTATGCTGGCGTCGACGTCAAGGGCAAAACCGTGATTGTCATGGTCAACGACCCCGATTTTGACAGCGAGGGCCTGGATGGCCCGTTTGGCGGCAAGGCGATGACTTATTATGGCCGGTGGACGTACAAATATGAGGAAGCAGCAAAGCAGGGTGCAGCCGCAGTACTCATTATTCACGATGATGCGCCCGCTGCTTATGGCTGGAATGTTGTAAATTCTAGCTGGACCGGCGCGCAGTTTCTTGCACAGTCGAAAGACGGCGGAAAATCGCAGACGCTCGCCAATGGCTGGATTCAAAAGGATGTTGCCAAAGAAATATTCACCGCTGCTGGACTGGATCTCGACAAGCAAATGACCGCAGCCAAAGCAAAGGGCTTCAAAGCGGTACCGCTAGGGCTAACGGCTTCGACGTCCTTCGAGAACGATATCAGCCGCAAGAACAGCCGCAATGTTTTGGGCATCATCAAAGGTGCTAAGCGGCCGGACGAATATGTGCTCTATACCGCGCATTGGGATCATCTTGGCCGCTGCACGCCAGCGGCCGATGGCGATGACATCTGCAATGGCGCAATTGATAACGCCACTGGGACTGCGGCTTTGGTTGCGCTGGCCGAGGGATATATCAAAGCAGGCGCGCCTGACCGAAGCGTTGTTTTCCTGGCAGTCACAGCCGAAGAATCGGGCCTTCTCGGTTCAAAATATTACGCGGAAAACCCAATTTACCCGCTTGGCAAGACGGTAGGCGGCGTCAACATGGATGCATTCTCGATGGCTGGCCCGGCAAAGAACCTAACCGTCATCGGCAAGGGCAAGTCGCAGCTTGATGATTATCTCGGTGCAGCTGCGATTGCGGAGGGCCGCACGCCCGAAATGGAACCAACCCCTGAAAAAGGCTTCTATTATCGTTCCGACCATTTCAGCTTCGCGAAATTGGGCGTTCCGATGGTGTATTTCGAAGGCGGCGATGACCTCGTAAAGGGCGGCAAAGACGCCGCCAAAAAGATCGCTGAGGATTATGAGAAAAACGCCTACCACAGCCCGAAGGACGAGTTTAAAGAGGATTGGGACTGGTCGGGTGTCATGGCGGACCTACGGCTCTATTATCGCGTTGGCCGGATGCTGGCGATGACCGACGCTTGGCCAAACTGGAACGAGGGCGACGAATTTCGCGCCATCCGAGACAAGAGCCGCAGCGCAAAGTAAATCTGCATGTCACTCCGTATGCCCGCTGAATGGGCGCCACATGAACGCGTCTGGATCGGCTTTCCCAGTTTCTGGGGCCATTGGGAAGAACCTTTTGCCGCAGCGCAGAGACAAATCGCGGCGTTTGCCAATGCTGTACATGATAGCGGCAAAGGTGAGACCGTACATCTGATCGCGGGCAATGCCGATGCTGCTAAGGTCGCACGGGATCTGGTCGAACCGGGCGTTATCGTCGAAGAACGGCAGATTGGCGATATATGGTTACGTGACACAGGCTGCATCGTGGTCAGCGATGGCATCAACCGTGTCGCTCGCGATTTCGGGTTCAACGGCTGGGGCAACCGCTTCAACTTCGATGGTGATCAGAGTATTGGTCAATCATTGGCAAAGGCGGCCGGGTTTAATGTTACCCAATGTGACTGGGTCCTGGAAGGCGGCTCCATCGATGTCGATGGTGCAGGCGCTGCTGTTACGACCACAGACTGCCTACTGAACCCTAACCGCAATGCCAACCTCGACAGAGCGCAGATAGAGGCTCGTTTGCGAAGCGAGCTGGGCGTCGAACGACTGCTGTGGCTGGGCGAGGGTCTCGGCAATGACCATACCGATGGCCATGTTGACAATCTGGCACGCTTTGTCGGGGTTAATCATCTAGTCATTCCCGAAGCGCGGGATGTCGATGACCCTAATGCCGTTGTTTATACCGATGCGCGCGCCCGCGCAGAGACGTTCGGATGCAGCGTTACCACCCTGCCCTCGGTCGGCCGGTTCGAACAATATGGCGAAGCGGTGCCCGCCAGCTATATGAACTTCTACATCGGAAACAGCGTAATTGCCGTACCGATTTACGGCAGCCAATATGACGACAAGGCTTTGGCCGAGTTGGCATCACTATTTCCCGACCGAAAGGTCGTCGGCTTGCCTGCCGATGCCGTGCTTACCGGTGGCGGCAGCTTTCACTGTTCGAGCCAGCAAGTACCGCTTTGACGACTTGGCAAAGCAACACGCTGGCCCCATATACGCGTCACCCAATTGAGAGGAACCCCGCATGAAAAAACTGATTCTTCTGGCGCTCGCCGCCTCCGCGCTTTCTGCGCCAGCCATTGCCGAGCATCACAACATGACCAAGGCCGAGCACGACAAGATGCACAAGGCGCATCAGGCACGCATGGCTAAAATCCTTGCAGACCCGTCGCGCGCCGAAGATTCCAAGCGTGACAAATATCGCCACCCCGCAGAAACCTTCGAATTTTTCCGTATCCACCCCGATCACAAGGTAGGCGAATATGCGCCTGGTGGCGAATGGGTATCGCGAACACTTGGCCGCTATATCGACGATAAAGGTAAGTTTACCGGGCTGTATTTCAGCACCGATGCCGGTTTCGGCGACGCTGCTGCCAAAGAGCGGATCAAGGCGAGCGCTGCGAAGTTCGGTGAGGATGTAGCCAAGGTAACTGGCCGTCCCGCCACCAGCTATATGGGCTATACGCTCGATGCGATTCCCGAAGGCGAAAAGGGCAGTTTCGACCGGATCATCCTGATGCGGATGCTGCATAACATGGTCCGCTGGAACATCGCCGATACCGAGTTGAAGCGCATGCGTGACCTGCTGAAGGACGATGGCCTGCTCGGCATTGAACAGCACCGTGCTAAGGCGGATGCACCGTTCAGCTATTCCGACGGTAGCAAAGGCTACATGCGCGAAGCTGACATTATCAAGCTTATGGAGCTGAACGGCTTTGAACTGGTCGCCAAAAGCGAGGTCAATGCCAATCCGAAAGATACCGCCAACTGGCCCGATGGTGTCTGGACGCTTCCGCCAGTGCTTCGCCTCAAAGAAGTAGATAAAGCGAAATACGAGGCCATCGGCGAAACCGACCGGATGACTTTGCTTTTCAAAAAACGGCCATAATGCGTTGACGGCAGCGTTTATCACTCGCGCGCTGCTGTCGGGCATTATCATTGCTTTAATAGCATTGATTGGTCGAAAGACTCCAGCAGTGGCTGCCCTAGTAGCGTCACTGCCACTTATATCTATCCTCGGCATGATATGGCTGTGGCGTGACACTGGTAATAGTGCACTTCTCGCCGATCATGCCGAGGCTACATTTTGGTATGTGCTGCCTAGCCTACCGATGTTTTTAATCATTCCGTGGATGCTGCGTAGCGGATATAGTTTCTGGTTGGCGCTTGGTGCGGCAATTGGAATGACATTCCTGTTCTACATCGCAACGATCGGGATTGCCGCGCGTTTCGGTGTACGGCTATAGCAAGGCTATGACCCGCAACATCACAGTCGCCGCGCTTCAACTGCCCCTCATGGGCAGCGAAGCAGAAAATATCGATGCTGTCGCAGATTTAGTCGCTCAGGCGGCAGCGAAAGGCGCTCAGATTATCCAGCCACCGGAACTATTCTCCGGTCCGTATTTTTGTAAGACGCAAGTAGAAAGCCATTTTTCGCTGGCTAAGCCTACGGCAGAGCATCCTTCAGTTCG
>JBKJLZ010000201.1:0-6662 GCA_046596705.1 Sphingorhabdus sp.
GGCGGGGGAAGTAACGCAAAGCGGGCTCCACGGTGCGAACCGATTGGCGTCCAACTCGCTGCTTGAGTGCTTCGTTTTCGGCGATGCCTGTGCGCGGCATATCGAAGCCAATTGGGATAGTCTGCCGTCTGCTCCCGCAATCCGCCCATGGGACGAAAGCCGAGTCACCGACAGCGACGAAGAAGTTGTCATTGCGCAATGCTGGCGCGAAATACGCAATTTCATGTGGAACTTCGTCGGCATTGTTCGCACGACTAAACGGCTCGAACGCGCAAAACACAGGATCGACCTTCTGCGGCAAGAGGTTGCAGATTATTACAGGCATTTCCGAGTGACGCCCGATCTGGTCGAACTTCGCAATCTGGTCGAAGTCGCCGACCTGATCATCCGTTCATCCTTGTCGCGGCACGAAAGCCGGGGATTGCATTACACACTGGATTACCCCGAGTTGGCGGCAGAGGCAGTCGATACGGTGCTTGTGCCTTAGACTTTGATAATCTCACACAAAGACACAAAGACACAAAGACACGAAAAAGAAGGAATTGGGTTTTTGGATATAGAGGGGGTTGCACGTATTGCTGTCGATTGTGGATTTCATATCCACACGAAGTTGGGACCCGGGTTACTGGAATCGGTTTATGAAGCAATAATGGCTGACAGTCTGGCGAAGCGAGGATTTTCTGTCGAGCGTCAAAAACCAATACCCATACAGTTTGAAGGAGTTCAGTTCGATGAGGGTTTTCGAGCAGATTTGCTTGTCGAAGGCAGGTTGCTCATCGAATTAAAATCGGTTGAACAGCTCGCAAACGTTCACGGCAAACAGGTGCTGACTTATCTCCGTCTACTCGACTTACCTCTCGGTTTGCTTATGAATTTTGGCGGAGCTACCTTCCGCGAAGGCGTAAAGCGGATCGCGAACGGTGATTTGACCCGCAGCCAGTAAGCTGCTTCTTCTTTGTGCCTTCGTGTCTTTGTGTGAGAAATTTCTTTCCTACACGGTATCGAATCGTCATGATGATTCTCTATGAATGAGGGAAGATCTATGACCGTCGAATTTTTGCAAACTACTGTCAACTTGTCTAATTTTGCGCGGGTTTTCTTGTCTGTGGCAATGGTTTCATTAGCCCCCTGCGCGCATGCTGCGACGCCCGAACAAACCGCGCAGGATGTGCTGGCCAAGACGCCAATTATTGACGGGCATAACGACACACCGCACCAGATTGCCGAGTTGTTCAACCGCGATTTTTCGAAGTTCGATTTGAACGGCCTGCCGCCCGAAGTGCTCGCTAAAACGCACACAGACATCCCGACATCACGCGCTGGTTTCCTCGGCGGGCAGTTCTGGTCTGTCTATGTCGATGCTGCGCTTTCCAAATATGAGGCGGTGACACAGACGCTTGAGCAGATCGATGTCGTCCATCAAATGATCGCGCGTTACCCGGACGGCTTCGCCTACGCTACCACCGCCGCCGAGGTAGAGGCAGTAATGAAGAAAGGTAAGCTTGCATCGCTCATCGGGATGGAGGGTGGCCATTCGATCGGAAACTCGCTCAATATACTGCGTCAAATGTATGCGGCGGGCGCACGCTATATGACAATCACCCATAGTCTGACCACCGATTGGGCCGACAGTGCGACCGATGTGCCAAAGCATGATGGATTATCACCTTTTGGTTTCGAGGTGCTGACCGAAATGAACCGGCTGGGGATGATCGCCGATCTCAGCCATGTGTCCGAGGCGACAATGCATGACGTGCTCGACAAAGGGACAGCGCCTGTGTTGTTCACGCACAGCAATGCCCGCGCTGTAACACCGCACCCGCGCAATGTGCCCGATACGGTGCTGAAGCGGTTGCCTGAGAATGGCGGCGTGGTCATGGTCACGTTTGTGCCGGGCTTTACTTCGCCCGAACGGCGGCAGTGGGCATATGAACAAGCCGCTATGGCAGGGCGTGCCAAGCTTGAGTTCACCGGCAATCCCGACGGCGAGAAAGCTGCCGTGGACGCCTGGACCACGGCAAATCCGCAACCCAAGTCAACGCTCTCACAAGTCGCTGATCATATCGACCATATCCGAAAGGTTGCAGGCATAGACCATGTCGGCATTGGCGGCGATTTTGGTGGTGTAGACGAGTTGCCTGTCGGGCTGGAAAACGTATCGACTTATCCCGCTCTATTCGCCGAACTGGTAAGGCGAGGATATTCGAAAGCCGATCTCGCCAAGATTGCGCAGGGCAATGTGTTGCGCGTCATGCGCGCTGTGGAAAAGGCGGCGGGGCTCTAACCCCGCCGACACATTGTATCAATCTAGTTTGACAGTCGCATATTGCACCGGTGCACCGCGGCGCCGGACACCGAGCAAAAGCGCCGCGCGATTGGCTTTTTTCGCTTCGCGGATGGCCGCCGCAAGTGCTGCGGGTGTCGGTATCCCCTTGTAATTTGCTGATACAATAACGTCACCGCGCTTGAAGCCGGCACGTGTCGCGTTGCCCTGACCAGGAATGTCGATGACAACGCCAGTAACATCGGCACCCAATCCGAAAGCCCGTGCGATTTCGGTATCGAGCGGGATAACGCTCATTCCCATCGCGTCACGAATGACCTTTGCATCGGGTGTATCCGAATCGCCCTTGAAGTCCTTGTCCTCTTCAGGATTGAAGTTGCTCTGCGCGAGCTTTTCTTCTGTCGGACGCGTACCAACGGTCGCAGTGAGCCGTAGCGGTCTGCCTTCGCGCAAGATGTCGAGCGGGATTCTGGTTCCTGGTTTCACATTTGCAACGATGTAGGACAACGTCGCTTCGGGTGTTACATCGCGGCCATCGACTTTAAGGACAATGTCACCCTCTTTCAGGCCGGCCTTGTCAGCACCTTCGCCGGCAACAACGCGGTTAACGAATTCGCCCCGGTTCTTCTGAAGCCCCAGCGCATCGGCAACGTCCTCGCCAACCGGTGCGATGCTGATTCCAAGATAGCCTCGTTCGGGACGGACACCCTTCTTCAGCGATTCGACGACCGGAATTGCCTCATCGGCGGGAATGGCAAAGCCAACACCGATATTGGCACCGCTTGGTGAAATCAGCCGGTTATTGATGCCGATGACTTCACCCCGAAGATTGAACAGCGGCCCGCCAGAGTTGCCAGGGTTAATTGCCGTATCAGTCTGGATAAAGCGGTCGTAAGCGCCGCCTGCTCCGATGTTGCGCTGCAGGGCCGAAATAATGCCTGCGGTCACCGAACTGTTCAGGCCAAGCGGATTACCAATGGCAATTACCCAGTCGCCAACGCGGCTTTTTTTGGAGTCAGCCATCGCAACAAACGGGAGGCCAGAGGCCTTGATTTTAAGTACAGCAATATCCGATTGTGGATCCCGACCAACGATTTCAGCCTCATATTCTTTGCCGCCGAACAACGTCACGGTAACATTGTCGACCGCCTCGCCTTGGGGGCCGCCCGCCACAACATGATTGTTGGTCACGATAAAGCCGTCATCCGAAATCAGGAAGCCCGATCCGCCGCTCTGCTGGTCTTGCCGCTGCGTAACGCGCTCGCCGGTAAACGGATTGATGCCGGCCACGACTTCAACGCGTTGTTTGGTTGCAATGTTGACAACTGCAGGCTGCAATTGCGCTGTCAGGTCGGCAAAGCTCGCCGGAGCACCGGCGGGTGCGAGATTAGCTTGCGCCGAAACGGGCAACGCTGTCTGCGCCGTAACCGGATTGCCAGTAACCAGCGCAACTGCGCTGCCAGTTATCAAAAGCGCTGTGGTAGCTGCATAAACGTAACGCACGGATTTCTTCCTCTCGTTCAACTCTTCAGGCAAATCGCCCTAAATTTCGCCATTTGATGCCGTCGATAAGCTTAACGCCAATTGAATGAATGCGGGTCCTTCCCGCAAACGCCATTCGCGCTTCGACTAACGACCGTTGCGGAATTTCGTCAGATAATCATTTTCGGACGACAGCACCATATTGGTTGTTCCCTCACCGTTTTGGAAGGTCTGGCGATAAGACTGCATCGCCCGGTAAAAGTCATAGAAATCGGGATCTTTTCCGTAACTTATTGCATATATGCGCGCCGCTTCAGCTTCGGCGTCGGCGCGAATGATCTGGGCTTCCTTCTGACCCTCGGCATCGATCGCAATGGCTTCCTGATTACGCGCACTGCGCATGCGGTTATATGCCGATTGCAGCGTCGCGGCTGGAAGGTCGGCGCGCTTGATCCGGACGTCGATTACTTCTGCACCATATTTGCTTGCCTCGCGGTTCAAAGCGGTTTGAATATTGTCCATGACTTGCCCCCGTTCTGCACTGAGCAGAGCAACGAACGTCCGTTTGCCCAGTTCATTACGAAGCGAGGAGCCAAGAATTGTCCGCAACTGATCGCGCAGCCGGTCCTCGGTGCGGATCGTGCGGTACATCTTATCGGGCTGGGTAACCCTGAACCGAGCAAAAGCATCGACTTGCAACCGCAATTGATCGGTCGACAGCACTTCTTGCTGTTCCATTTCGACGCTCAGCACGCGCTTGTCGATAAGCTGAATCTGTTCGACCAAAGGTATGCGGAACGTCAAGCCTGCACGCGTTTCACCAAATTGTTCGTTAGCGCGGTACCGGTTGACGACGCGGTCGACCTTACCATAGCTGCTGATGATTGCCTGTTGCGTTTCGGGCACGACCGAAACCGACATGCTCAGCAACACGAGGAAAGCAATCGCCGTCAGCCCAAGATAAACCGGGTTACGAAGAAATGTCTCATTCATGGTTTTTTTCCCGTAACCGTAACCGCTTCGGATTTTGTAGCGGCCCGTTTCTGAAATTCGGGCAGCGGTAGATACGGCGTAACATTGCCCGTTTCAACGATAGTTTTGTCGACCTTGCCCAATACCTGCTCCATGGTTTCATAATAGAGCCGCCGCTTGGTTACCTCGGGCGCTTCTTTATATTGTACATAGATTTTGTCGAATTCGGCGGTTTCGCCCAGCGCCAGTTCGGTCACTCGGCTGGCGTAAGCACGCGCGTCGTTCATGTAACTTTCGCGCCGTTGCTGCGCCGCGTTGACTTCACGAAAGGCGTCGTTGACCTCTGCTGGCGGGTCGGACTGGCGGATTGAGATACTCTGGACCAAAACGCCTGCACGATACTCGTCAAGCACCTGTTGCATCCGTCTCAGAACTTCGGCCTCGATTGCACCGCGGCCGGGACCGATTGCTTGAGTCAGGTCAAAGTTGGCAACCGCTGCGCGCATGGCGCTCTCGGCAACTTCTTTTACCGTAGCATCGGGGCTGTCGAGTTGAAAAAGATAAAGCTCCGGATCTTTGATCGACCAGCGGACGTCATAGGCCATGTCGATGATGCTCTGGTCCTTGGTCAACACCAGATTTTCACTGCTTGCCTTGGGTGAGCCGACCGAAGTGGTCTGAATTTGCTTGGTGTCGATTTTTTGCATCCGCTGGAACGGTGCCGGTAGGGTGAACGATATGCCGGGCGGTTTAGTATCGTAATATTTGCCCAGTTGAGTTACGACGCCTTCCTGCTCAGGTCCAAGCCGGTGGATGCTGGTCCATCCCAACCATAGCAATAATATCCCGCCAACAATTATCGGCCACCAGCTCTTGCCATCTGCGCGCTGTGGCATGCCTCCGAAGCCACCGCCCTTGCCGCCGCCGCCACTGGCACGACGAAGCAAATCTTCGAGCGAAGGACCACGTCCTCTACCCGTTTGCGGTTCATTACCTGGCGTCGGTTCCCAAGGACTGCGCGGCCCGGCTTTAGGTTCGGTTTCACCCGAAGATACGCCGCTTTTGCCTGGCTTGCCGTTGCTGGACCCATTGCCACCGGACCCTGGCGCGTCCCACGGACCTTTGCCGTCTGCAGCCGATATTATGATACCCCGTTCGTCGATTTTCTTGCTCATGAAGCCTTTATAGGAAGGGTTTTTCAGAAAAACAGTGTCAATCCAGCAATTCTGATTCTATTCGGTCGGGCATGGCCGATAAAGATGCGTTTTCCGATGCGATTGCTGCGATAGCGGGCGAACGCGTGAGCGGACTGAAAGCAGCGGATGGCGCGGTTTCGTTGATGCTTGACGTATCCGGGATGTCGGCGTCGGAGCGCGATGCAATCGAGGCAGATTTGCAAGCAGCTTTGACCGATGCCGGTGCGCGATCAGTTCGGGTTATGTTGACAGCAGAGCGCAAGGCCGTACGCCTGATCGCTGTCGCCAGCGGCAAAGGCGGCGTTGGAAAATCGACCCTATCGGCCAATCTGGCGGTCGCAATGGCCAAAGCTGGTCGCCCAGTAGGGTTGGTTGACGCAGATATTTATGGACCATCGCAACCACGATTGCTGGGTGCGGAGGGAATTCAACCACAGGCCGACGACAACAAATTGATCCCGGTAACAGGCGTTGGCAGCGTGCCCTTCCTCTCTATGGGACAACTTGCGAAGGCGGGGCAGGCGATTGCATGGCGCGGCCCCATGGCGGGTAAAGCGCTGTCGCAACTAATCGACGCGCATTGGGGAGAAGTGCGTGATATCATCGTCGACATGCCGCCAGGCACTGGTGATATTCAGCTATCGATGATCCAGAAGCACAAGCCGGTGGGCGCGGTGATCATATCAACGCCGCAAGATCTGGCGTTGATCGATGCGGCGCGAGCGATA
>JBKJLZ010000221.1:0-2551 GCA_046596705.1 Sphingorhabdus sp.
AGAGCCCGGCCAGCTCGTCAGGCTCAAGTGGGTTTTGCCAGCGCCCCCAAGGATTTTTGATGAGCAGCGGTTTTTTCTGCCAATAATCGCGCAGGAATTCGTCGATGTCGAAATTTATAAGGTGCATGGTGCCAAAGGCCTAATGCGACGGCGCTGGCTTGTCCAACAGCTTGGCCAGTTGCACACCGTGGGGCTGAAAATTCTGCGCGCATCGGGTGATGAAGCTGTCGATTGTCGCCATGTTGCTGACGGGCAAGTCGGCCTCTGGCGGTCGCATTTTTGTGTCCGCTGGGAAAGTGCCGTAACCCGCAAGCAAACAGTGCCATGACAGCGAACTATAATAGCGGCCGATGTCGAGACTGGCGATTTCCTCGGCCAGATCGGCACCAGTAAACCATGCTGTCATCATCGCTTTCAGATTGTCCGACAGATTCTGGTTCGCTGCATTGTCGCGCCAGTAATCGGTGTCGGTGCGCTGGTTCATCCGGTAATGCGCGACGATATAATCACGGATGCCATCATAGCGGCGACCGATCATATCATTAAAATCGGCTGCGTGGGCGGACGTCATGCCGCCCTGTTCGTAAAGCTCGATGAAACGCTCGGTTGTCGCCTGGACAATATGCAAAGCGGTCGCCTCAAGCGGCTCGATAAAGCCCTGCGACAGGCCGACCGCGAGACAGTTTTTGACCCAGCTGCGTTCGACCCGGCCGACATTCATCTGCAAATGCCGGGCAGGGGTGTCGCTGTCGAGCAACCCTAGTTGCGTACGCAATTCGGTCTCGGCGGCGTCAGGGTCGATATAGCGCGACGAATAGACATAGCCGTTGCCAGTGCGACCGGTCAGCGGGATCTTCCACGCCCACCCAGCGGATAATGCAGTCGCACGGGTTTCGCTTCGAAGGTCGCCTTCGTCATTGGGTGTTGGCATGGCGACCGCGCGGTCGTTGAACAGGTTGTCGGCAAATGGCCGGAACGGTTCGGCAAGCGCCTTTTGAATGATGGCCGCCCGAAACCCGCTGCAATCCAGGAAAAAGTCACCGGCGATCTGTTCGCCGCCGTCGACATGCAGAGCCTTAACATTGCCATGGTTGTCGAGCAGCACATCATCGACCGTTCGCGCCAGATGGACAACCCCCAGCTTGGTGGTTGCATGCTCGCGCAGGAACTGGCCGACGAGCACCGCGTCGAAATGATAGCCATAGCCAATATCGAACGGGAAATTTTCGGCGGCAACCGGGGCGAGGCGGTTCGCGGCCAACATGGTCGGCAGGAAGAACCGGTCAGGGTGCGCCCACACGTCACGTCCGGTGCGCCGGGCGCGGGTGTGGAAGGCGAACTGCCCTTCGGTGAACTGGTCGATCTGGGTCTGGAACGGATGAAAATACCGCTCGAAGCCAGGTCTTTCGGACCAGCCATGGAAGCTTATACCCGCTTTATAGGTCGCGTTGCAGCGCGGCATCCATTCTGCTTCAGCGATGCCGAGAGTATCAAAAAAAGCGCGAAGTTGTGGGGTCGATCCTTCGCCGACGCCGATGATACCGATGTCCGGGGACTCTATGACCGTGACTTTGTGCTGCGGCCAAGCCCGCGCGATCAGGCATGCCGCCATCCAGCCGGCAGTGCCGCCGCCCAGCACGACAAATCGGTGTTGCACTTCGGTCATTTCCAGTCGTGTAGCATCCAGCCAAAGATGTCGTCCATACGCGCCGCCCACGCATTTTCTTCATGCGGGGCGCCTTCATAGACGCGGCTCGAAAAATCGCGGCCCAATTTCCAGCCATTGGCAACCAACGCGGCATCGAGATTTTCCTGATAAGGTCGGTAGAAGGTGTCGAGAGTGGCGGTGCCATGATCGAACCAGATGCGTCTGCCACGTGGCTTGCCGAGTTCGCGCTGCACATAAGTTCGCCACGCGGCAAAAATATCGTCGCGTTCGTTTGCATCCCAGTTCGGATCGCCTAGCGGAAGGTGAGTTGACACGGCGCCTGCCACGCCGAACACTTTGGGATATTTGGTAATTGCGTAGAGCGATATCAGCCCGCCCATGCTTGAACCGGCTATCGCAGTATGCTTGGCAGTCGGCTTCGTTCGAAACTGGCGATCAATCATCGGCTTAAGCTCTTTTACCATGAACTTCAGATACGCATCCGAGATAATCATTTGGTGACTACCTTGCGCTTCGAGCTTTTTGCGCACCGCAGGCGATACCAGATTTGCCATCACTTGAGGGAAATACTGCCGACCACGGTCTTCGCCTGGATGGTCGATGCCGACGATAATAAATGGCCTGGTTTTGCCAGCCGCGATCAATCGCAGCGCCGATTTGTCCGCCGCCCACACCTTGTTGAACCCCGACCGCTTTGGATCGAACAGGTTTTGGCCGTCGTGCATGTAGACGACGCCGTAACGTTGCTTCTTCGCATCATAGCCCGGCGGCAGCCAGACCGTCACTTGTGTTGCCGCGACATAGTCTGATGGTACCATGCCCAGATCAGCGAAACTTCCTTTATCCTGCGCCCATGCCGTTCGGGGCAGCAGGCTAAGCGCG
>JBKJLZ010000265.1:0-2970 GCA_046596705.1 Sphingorhabdus sp.
GCCGCGGTCCGGACGATGTTCGCTTTTCACTCGGCGAACTGTGCCGCTCGACGCGCGCATCACTACGGTTTCGGTCGTCACCCGACCATCGCGCAGCGTCTTCACGCCTGCCAGCAAGGATCCGTCGGTAACACCCGTTGCGGCGAATATGCAGTCGCCCTTGGCGAGCTCCTCCAAATCATAAATCTTATCAAGGTCTTCAATCCCCCATTTCCGCGCGCGCATACGCTCGTCGTCGTTACGGAACAGCAGGCGACCCTTGAACTGGCCACCAATGCAGCGCAGTGCGGCTGCCGCAAGCACACCTTCAGGCGCACCTCCGCTGCCCATGTAAATATCAACCGTCGTGTCAGGATCAGTCGTAGCTATGACGCCAGCGACGTCACCATCTGGGATCAGCATGATGCCGCAACCGATGTCGCGCAATTCGGCGATAAGCTTCTCATGACGTGGCCGGTCGAGTACGCAAATGATAAGTTCGCTTGGCGCAACGCCTTTTTCATGGGCAACGGCAGTTACATTTTCCAAGACCGTTTTATCGAGATTGACGATGTCTGGCGAGTATCCCGGACCCACCGCAATTTTGTCCATGTAGACATCGGGGGCATTCAGCAAATTGCCTTCTTCGGCCACCGCCAGCACTGCGAGCGCGTTCGGACCAGCCTTGGCAGTAATCGTAGTGCCTTCCAACGGATCGAGCGCGATATCGATCTTTGGACCTTTGCCAATCGCCGAGCCGACCTTTTCGCCGATAAACAGCATCGGTGCTTCGTCTCTCTCGCCCTCGCCGATTACTACGGTCCCATCCATATAAAGGTCATTCAGTGCCGCGCGCATGGCTTCGACTGCCGCATGATCTGCCGCTTTTTCGTCGCCGCGTCCGATCAGCTTGGCAGCGGCAATTGCCGCTGCTTCGGTCACGCGGACCATTTCGAGCACCAAGACCCGGTCGAGAATTTGGCTTGGCAGGGTCATGTTAGTTTCCTAGTATATTGAATTATAAAGGCGTCTGGGGAAAATGTCGCAATATTGCGGCACAGTCATCGGAGTTGACGCTTCGATAGGGAAGGCGTGATCAAATGTCGAGATTGCTTGTCGCCGCGTTGTTGGCAACATTTTGTGTGTCATCTATCGGCAATGCGCAGAGGCTTAGCGATGCGGACATTGCCGCGCAGATCGAAAACGCGCGACGATTGGTTGCGGTTGATGGTGAAGGTTGTCTGAAGTATCCGGCCAGCGACGAGATTGTAGTATGCGGGACGGCGGAGGAAAACAAACGGCAAAGAATGGATCCAAGTCCTTTTGACAAAAATCGTCTCCGTCGGGGCGAGGCGGTTTCGACCAAGAGGGCAGCGGCATGTGCTTTTGGCGATACGCTCTGCCGCACGTCGCCATCGGGCGGCATACCCGTTGGCTATGTTCCGCCCGTTGCGCTTGATTATCATAAGTTGATGAAAGGCCTGCCCGAACCTGACATGGTTGTGCCAGAAGGAAGTGCACCCAAGTAACTTAATCCCCCAATATGTGCATCACCATCGGTTCGCCGATCAAGCTATCCGAACCCGAGAGCGCGGCGATGGTGTCGTTGATTGCTTGCTCCGGCCCTTTATGGGTGACCATTGCAATCAGCGCCGAACCGTCATCATTGGTTTCTTTCTGAATCAGGCTTTCAATCGACAGCCCCGCATCGCGCATTGCAGCGGTAATTTCGGCAAGCACACCGACGCGGTCGGCAACAACCATGCGCAGATAGGTTTTGCCTATCCGGTGGGCAGATGCGGCGCGCTTGAGCTTTTCAAGTTCAGCGCAGGGCATCGAGAAAGCAGGGCCGGTTTCCTTACGCGCGATGTCGACGAGATCCGCAACAACCGCAGAGGCAGTTGGCTTATCGCCGGCGCCAGCACCTTGGAATAGCAAGCGCCCGGAAAAATTGCCTTCGGCGACCACTGCATTGGTTGCACCCATGACATGAGCGAGTGGGTGATCAAGCGGCACGAGACACGGCTGCACTCGCTGAAAGATTTGCGCATCGCCGTTCTCGCCATCGATTTCCGCAAGGCCGATCAGGCGGATTCGGTAGCCAAGCACCTTCGCCTGCGCGATATCGGCGGCAAGTATCTTGCGGATGCCGCGCGCTTCAACACCGCTAAAATCAATCTGCGATCCAAAGCTTAGTGACGCCAGGATCGACAGCTTGTGTGCGGCATCGATACCGTCGATGTCGAACGATGGGTCGGCTTCGGCAAAGCCCTTGGCTTGCGCGTCAGCAAGCACATCCGCAAAATCCAGGCCTTCGCGCTCCATTGTCGACAGGATAAAATTACACGTGCCGTTTAGGATACCGTACACCCGATCGATGCGGTTCGCGGCTGCACCGTCGCGCAGGCCCTGAATGACCGGAATGCCTCCCGCGACCGCCGCCTCAAATTTGAGCGCGGCGTTTTTGGCTTCCGCGAGTTCAGCGAGCTCGGCCCCATGATGCGCTATCATTGCTTTGTTCGCGGTAACCAGCGCCCGGCCGGCACCCAAAGTCTCGCGTGCTAACGTCAGCGCCGGGCCGTCGGACCCGCCGACCAGTTCAACCACAACATCGATATCGTCCGCGGTCGCAAGCTCGCCCATGTCATCGACCCAGCGGTAGCCTGACAGATCAACACCGCGGTCCTTTGCCCGGTCGCGTGCAGTAATCGCAACGATTTCGATGGCCCGGCCTGCCCGCCGCGCGATCAGGGCAGCATTCTCCTCGACCAAGCGGATAACGCCAGTGCCGACGGTACCAAGACCGGCTAATGCGATACGTAAAGGTGCGGACATAAAGGCGAGCTTTCTGCTGAAATTGCGAGCATTGCCGCAGCGCCTAAGCGAGATTGATTTGAAATGCCAGCCCAAGCTTGCCCGTTTCCGGCGCGCTGCCTATAGAAGCGCGCATGACGATATCTCCGACTTTACTGGTTCTCGCAGGCAAGCGCG
>JBKJLZ010000282.1:0-2675 GCA_046596705.1 Sphingorhabdus sp.
GCGTCGGGCGAAAATCTGGTCGAGCGCGATGGCCTTTCCATACGTCATCCGGCTCGGTTTGTGCTGGTCGGCAGCGGTAACCCTGAAGAGGGCGAGCTTCGCCCGCAATTGCTCGACCGCTTTGGGCTGTCGGTTGAAGTGCGCACGCCCGAGGATATCGCCGACAGAGTCGAGATCATGAAGCGCTGCGACGCGAATGAGCAGGACGGCGTCAGCTTTGCCGCAGCATGGGCGGACGAGGATAATAAGGTGCTTAAGCGCATCGCCAAGGCCAAAGCGGCATTGCCGAAGGTCGAAACGCCCGAAGGAATTCTCGAAGACATGGCGACCTTGTGCAAGGCAGTGGGGGCCGACGGGCTTCGTGGTGAACTGACCTTAATGCGCGGCAGCCGAGCTTTGGCGGCGCTGGACGGCAAGAAACAGGTCACTCGCGCTCATCTCAAATCAATTGCCCCGCTGGCGCTTCGTCACAGGCTGCGGCGAAATGTGCTCGACGAGACCGGGTCGACAACGCGTATCGAACGCGCGCTGGAAGAACTCTTCGGGTGAGCGAAACGGCTGCGCTCGATGCGGTCGTTACCGACGCGGAACTGGCGCTTCACCTCTTTGTCCGCAACCCGTCTTTGTTTGGTGGCATCGTCCTGCGCGGCGACGGACCGGTGCGCGACGAGATGGTCGCGTTTGCCAAAGACGCAATCGACAAATTCGGACCTGTCGCTAAAATTCCATCCAATGTGGATACCGACCGCTTGCTTGGCGGATTGGACCTGACCGCGACGTTGGCGACGGGGCAGGGCGTCATGCGCGCTGGCCTGCTCGATAGCGCGGCGGGCGGGGTGGTCATCGTTCCGATGGCCGAGCGCGTGCAATCCAATGTCGCTGCGCATATTTCGCAAGCGATGGATGGCGGCGATGTCGCGGCGATCTTGCTCGACGATAGCTCCGAGCCCGATGAAATGCCGCCAGCGGTGTTGACCGAGCGGATGGCCTTTCATTGCGATGTATCGGCACTGCGCAGCTTTTCGCTGCCGACGGGAGCCGCCAAACCCATCGCACTGTCTGATGTCCAACCGCTGGACAACGAGCAACTACACGCCATTGCAACTACCTCTGCAGCGCTGGGCATTGGTTCCGTCCGCGCGCTGATTTTTGCGAACTCTGCGGCGCGTGCCCATGCTGCACTAAACGGGCGCACTCAAGCCATTGACGATGACATCGCCGCCGCCGTCCGGCTGGTCCTTTCTCCTCGCGCTACTCAGATGCCGCAAATGGAACCTCCGCCACCCGAGCCAGAGGATGACCAGCCCGAAGACAATGAACCCGAAGACAACAATCAGGACCGCAATATCGAGGATATCGATCTCGAAGACATCATGCTCGACGCCGCTGCTGCCGCGATCCCCAAGCATATTCTCGACCAGATCGACGGCGCGGCTAAACGGGGCGGCAAGGGGCAAGCTGGGCGATCAGGGCAGAAGCAGAAGTCGGCGCAGCGCGGGCGACCACTCGGCAGCCGCCCCGGTGTTCCGGGCAATGGCAAGCGCTTGTCGCTGATCGACTCCCTACGTGCCGCCGCACCGTGGCAGAATATCCGGCGGCAACTGGCGCGCGCTGACGACCCGCGCATCATTCACATCCGCAAATCCGACCTTCGTGTCCGCCATTATGAACAGCGCACCGAGAGCCTGACGATTTTCGCGGTCGATGCCTCGGGCTCGTCGGCGCTGTCGCGGCTGGCCGAGGCCAAGGGCGCAGTCGAAATGATGCTGGCGCAGGCCTATGTGAAACGAAGCCAGGTCGCGCTCATCGCGTTTCGGCAATCCGCGGCGGAGATATTGCTGCCGCCGACACGGTCATTAACCCGCGCACGGCGCGCCTTGGCGGCATTGCCAGGCGGCGGCGGCACGCCCTTGGCGGCGGGGTTGATGGCCGCGCAGCAACTGGCCGAGGCAGCACAGCGCGCCGGACAAACCCCGACAATTGCGATCCTTACCGACGGCAAGGGCAATGTCGCGATGGACGGCACCGCGAACCGAGCGATGGCGATGGAGGAAGCGCATCAGGCCGCACGGGGTGTCGCCGCGCTTGGGCTCAACTGCATCGTTATCGACATTTCGGCACGCCCGCGCGAAGAAGCCGCCGAACTGGCAGCCGCGCTAAACGGCCGCTATCTGCCACTCCCTCAAGCCCAAAGCGCAGCGATGGTGGCGGCGATTGAAAGCCTGAATGGTGCTTAGCGCAACCATGCACAGCGGTCAGGGACTGTCCCCGTTTGGGGACTGTCCACTCTGGATAGCGCCCAGCTGCAATCAGGGACAGTCCCCAAACGGGGGCAGTCCCCGGGGTACGCAGTGAGCGGCCGCTATCCCGACTGGGCAACCGACGGCAAGGACTGGCCCAACCGCGAGGCGAGCAGCTTTGTCCGCGCGGGCGGCTATGAATGGCATGTGCAGATGATGGGTGAGGGGCCAATCTGCCTGCTCATCCACGGCACCGGCGCGGCCACGCATAGCTGGCGCGGGGTCATGCCGTTATTGGCCAAGCATTACCGGGTCGTCGCGATGGACCTGCCCGGCCACGGCTTCACCAAAACAGGTTCGGGCGGCAAGGTAACGCTGGAGGGCAAGGCCGCATCGGTCGCGGCATTGCTCGATCACCTCGAAATCACCCCGGAT
>JBKJLZ010000331.1:0-6491 GCA_046596705.1 Sphingorhabdus sp.
GTGGCAGCCGTCGGCCTTACCAATTCTTCTTCCGGAATGGTCGCGACAGCAGGTGGCGGTGCTACAACTGTTTCAGCCACGGGTTGGGGCGCTGGCTGTGTTACAATCGGAGCGGCACAAGTCCGGCTTTTGCACAGGAGGCAGCAGTTCCTGTCGTACAACCTGCACCGCCGCCTGTAACGGCTCCGGTTGTAACGCAGCCAGCGCCTCAACCCGTGGCTGAAACAGTTGTAGCACCGCCACCTGTTGTCGCGACCATTCCGGAAGAAGAATTGGTAAGGCCGACGGCTGGCACCGAACGACCAGCGGCGCAGCGTACGACCGTTCGTGCAGCCCCTGCTCGCAGTCAAATTGCACCCATTGCGCAGGCAGCAGCGCGTGAACCTGCACTGGTAGATCCCACCGAGGCAATGGTAGCGCCAGCCGAAGAAGCTTTGCCTGCACCAACGACATTAGGCGACGCCGCAGCAATTGCTCCGGTGGAAGAAAATGAACCGATCGCGCCGGTCAATTCCAATGATGATAACATGATAGTTGTCGGCGGGATCGCGGCGGCGCTTGGTTTGGCCGGTCTTGGTGCGGTATTGGCGCGTCGTCGCCGTCGTCCTACTCAGCAAAATGTCCAAACCGAACGAAATGAAACAATTGCAACCGTGGAACGCGCCGCGCCTGCATATATTCCCCAACGCGGACCGGCCGCGCCGATTTTTGCCACACCGGTTGCCCTCGCTGAACCCACGAGGTCGGTGGTTGCCGAACGTGGTGCGCCCCGCTTCGTTCCTACCGTGGCTGACCGCGACCTGCCGCCGGTGACCGACCCGTTGTTTGCGCACCGGGCGGAGCTAGGGCCGGTGACCGATCCGTTGTTTATGCAGAAAACGGAATTGCCGCCGGTTACCGACCCGATGTTTGCCGACAAGGAAGAATATGCGGGCCAGACAACGGGCGGTTCAGCGTTCGATTCGCGCAGGACATGGCCTGCCACTCAAACCCAACATGAGTTGGAGCCAGCCAAGTAGCCAAATTAGGGCTTTGGTCCCCTCGGATCAAAACAGAAAGGGCGGCCTTTGCGGGCCGCCCTTTCGATATTCATATTAGGCAAACGCCGATTACTTGACTTCGACGGTTCCGCCAGCAGCCAAGATCTTCGCCTTGATTTCTTCGGCTTCGGCCTTGTTGATGCCTTCCTTGATCGCCTTTGGCGCTGACTCGACAAGAGCCTTTGCTTCGGTCAGACCAAGCTGGGTAATCGCACGGACTTCCTTGATGACCGCGATCTTGTTGCCGCCGTCGCCGGTAAGGATGACATCAAATTCAGTCTGCTCTTCAGCAGCTGGGCCAGCTTCAGCAGCAGGTCCGGCAACTGCAACCGCAGCAGCGGCGCTAACGCCCCATTTTTCTTCCAATGCCTTTGCAAGGTCAGCCGCTTCAAGAACGGTCAGGCTCGAAAGGTCTTCTACCAATTTAGCAATATCAGCCATGTTAAAAACGCTCCAATTTCTTCATATATTGAGGGCCCGGTCCAGGTTTCTAAAGTCTGGGACCGCCGCCGGTTAAAACGATAATATTATGCGGCATCCTTGGTGGCGTAGGCCCCGAAAACGCGTGCCAGCTTCCCTGCCGGTGCAACAACAACCTGTGCGATCTTGGTAGCTGGAGCCTGTACCAGGCCGATCAGCTTCGAACGCAGGGCGTCGAGCGAAGGCAATGAAGCCAAGGCCTTGACGCCGTCGACATTCAGAACAGTCGCACCCATCGCGCCGCCGACAATTTCTAACTTGTCATTGGTCTTGGCGAAATCGACGGCTACCTTTGCGGCAGCCACCGGATCGGTCGATGTTGCGATTGCAATTGGCCCGGTCAGCAGATCGCTGATCGAGTCATATTGCGTGTCCTTCAGGGCGATTTTGGCAAGGCTGTTCTTGGCGACTTTGAAACTTGCACCCGCGTCACGCATTTTCAAACGCAGATCGGTGGATTGAGCGACCGTCAGCCCGAGATTCCGGGTGACGACGACAACTGCCGACTGGTTGAAATTGGCGTTCAGCGCTGCAACCGCATCGGTCTTTTCAGAACGGTTCATGCATTACTCCTTATTTGGGCCTGTCCAGCGGAACCAGCCAAACCCAACACGACGAAACGAACGGCCCTTTCGGGTCATCCGCGCTATTAGTCCGTGGGGAAGTTTCATGCCGGTTGCTGCGCGACATAAAGTCGGGAGCGGCTGGCGAAGGTGGGCAAAGTCGCTCACCTGAAATCTCTATCCCCGTCTAGGCTGGAAATTAAGAACGGCAAATTCCGTTCACCAACTGTCTCGGACGGTTGTCCGGAAAGGCCGTCGCCTAACCGAACGAGCGTGCAGGTAGCAGGAACCGGCGGAGAGTCAAGCAACATACCCCCAATTGTCATTCGCTCAGATAACGCCATATCTCCGAAATGACGACCGATCCTTCGCCTACTGCCGACGCAACCCGCTTCACCGAACCGGAACGGACATCGCCTACAGCGTATATGCCGGTATGGCTGGTCGCATATGGTGAGCCGTCGGTATTGCCGCTACATTTTACAAAGCCTTTTGAATCGAGATCGACCAAGCCCGACAGCCAACCAGTATTAGGAGCGGCGCCCACCATGATGAATAGCGCGCCGACATCGACCTGACGAGATTGGCCGTCTTCGGTTAGGGTGACATGTGTAAGGCCACTTTCGCCATGAAGCTCGGTTACCTGGCAGTTGTAATGGATCGTGATTTTTTCATCGGCTTCAAGTCTGCTTCGCAAATAGTCGGACATCGATTCCGCCAGACTGTTACCACGCACTATCACATGAACATGCCGCGCTGATCGGCTGAGGAACATTGCCGCCTGTCCCGCAGAATTGCCGCCGCCGATGATCGCTGCATCGGTGTTACGGCAGAAACGTGCCTCCATATCGGTTGCAGCATAATAAACGCCCGCACCTTCATAATATTCCAGTCTTCCCAGTGGCAACCGCTGATACTGAACGCCGGTTGCAATGAGGATCGAACGGGCGCAAACTGTTTGATCATCGTCCAGCATTACGCAAAAGCTGCCGTCATCCTGTTTCGCCAGTGCCTTGGCTTGGCTCGGTACGGAAAAGCTGGTACCGAATTTCATAGCTTGCACTTGTCCGCGCCAAACAAGGTCAGCGCCCGATATGCCGGTTGGAAAGCCCATATAGTTTTCAATTCGGCTTGATGTTCCCGCCTGCCCGCCGATGGCTAACTCATCCAGAACCAGCGCTTTGATACCTTCCGCGCCTGCGTAGACGCCAGCGGCAACGCCTGCCGGTCCTCCGCCAACAATCAGGAGATCGGCAATCATCCCGTCCGGGATTTCCTGCCGCAAACCCAAAAGCTCAGCTACTTTTTGCGGTGTCGGGTCTTCGATATAACGGCCCTTGCCGAAGATGACCGCTGGTTGCTTCGTTCCAATTTTGCAGGCGGCAGCTATTTCGTCGGCCTCGGGGCTGTCGAAATCGTACGACACAAACGGTATCTTGTTGCGCATCGCAAAGCTGGCAATCCTTTGGACATTTTTGTCGTGGTCGGCACCGATCAGCTTGAGTGACGCATCTTCGGATTCGACCTGCCGCCGACGTCGTGCAGTCAGCACCGAGATAATGATATCGGACATTTCGGGCACTTTCGACATGAGGTCGAGCATTGCGGTGCGTTCCACCTCCAATGTGCGTGTGTCGGCAGCGGCTCGCATCGGCATGGTGAACGCGCCACCATTCAGAAAGGCGATTTCGCCCATAAACTGCGTCGGCCCAAGCGTACTTGGCAGTAAGCGTTCTTCGCTGAACGGATTTACCACCTCGATCTCGCCTTCTTCGATATAAACGAAGCGGTCGGTCGGGTCGCCAACGCGGGCGAGATAATCGCCTTTGGTATAATTACGCTCGTTCCCGATCTCGCGTATCGCCGCGACATGCTCGGGAAGCAGCGGCGTGCGGCGCATAGTCGAAAGGTCGTCGGCGATAGTTTCCATGGTTCAATCTTTCAGCTCGGCTAGTGATTGCAACATGGATAGGGCGCTGGCTCCTGACAAGCCCGCAAAGAAAAAGGGCTGGAGGTTGCCCTCCAGCCCTTGTTAACTTGCAAGTAAAAAGGCCTTACGCGCCAGTGACGTCCGCCAGATCGACCTTCAGGCCGGGGCCCATCGAAGAGCTGATCGCGACCTTGCGGACATATTTGCCCTTGGATCCCGATGGCTTGCTCTTGATGACGGCGTCGACCAACGCATCGAAGTTCTTGCGCAGGTCAGCGTCTGAGAAGCTTTTCTTACCGATGCCGCTGTGAATGATGCCTTGTTTTTCAACGCGGAATTCAACCTGGCCGGCCTTGGCGACCTTCACTGCTTCGGCCACGTCCATCGTCACAGTGCCAAGCTTCGGGTTTGGCATCAGGCCCTTTGGACCCAGTGTCTTGCCCAGGCGGCCAACGATACCCATCATGTCGGGCGTCGCGATCACGCGGTCATAATCGAGATTGCCGGCGAGCATGTCGTCCATCAAATCCTCGGCACCAACCTTGTCGGCACCAGCCGCAGTTGCCGCATCGGCCTTGTCACCGCGTGCAAACACAGCAACTTTCATTTCCTTACCGGTACCGGCTGGAAGCGAGACCATACCCCGGACCATCTGATCGGCATGACGCGGGTCGACGCCCAGGTTCAGCGCGATTTCGATGGTTTCGTCGAACTTGGCGGTCGCCAGTTCCTTGATCGTCTTGATCGCTTCATCAACGCCGTAAAGCTTTTCAGCGTCCAGACTGCTAAGCGATTTTGCTTTTTTGGTTAGCTTGGCCATTGGTTCAGCCCTCCACTACTTGGAGGCCCATGGCGGTAGCCGAGCCTGCGATGATTTTTACGGCCGCGTCCATGTCGTTCGCATTAAGGTCGGCCATCTTGATGGTGGCGACTTCTTCGAGCTGAGCACGAGTGATTTTGCCAGCAGTGATTTTACCGGGTTCTTTCGAACCAGCTTTAAGCCCAAGCACTTTCTTGATGAGAAAGGTTGCAGGGGGCGATTTGGTTGCAAATGTGAAACTCTTGTCCGAAAATACGGTGATCTTGGTTGGAATGGGCGTACCTTTTTCCAGATCGGCGGTCGCGGCGTTGAACGCCTTGCAGAATTCCATGATATTCACGCCGCGCTGACCCAAAGCCGGGCCGATTGGCGGTGATGGGGTGGCAGAACCTGCTGGTACTTGCAGGCCAATATAGCCGTCAATTTTCTTAGCCATTAAAGGCGTCCTTTCATTCTTTCTCCACCTTCGCGCGAAGCAACGGCAGATCAAATTAAGCGGTCAAACAGCGATCCTAAGAAAGCCTCCCGCATGGGTTTCCCTGATTCTCACCGGAGAAGCGCGCGCTTAAGGGATATGGGTTGAGAAAGCAAGGCTGCGGGATAAACGGTAGTAGTTTCGTCTGAATTTGTTTCAGAGAGCATGCCGTCCTGAACATACGGAAGGCCGGACATGCTCTCGGTGAAGCAAGTGCTGTGGCACGGCCATGAATGATCCATGTTTTGTGCGGTCACAATACTCAACACGCACGGATCATGGCCGACGCGCTCGATTAATTTTCCGCAAAAGCAGCAAATGCCGTCAATCACTTAGTTCATGCCGTTCCTGGCTTCGTATAAGGTCCGCGCGCGTTGGCTTACTTCATCAATTCAACTTCTTCGAAGTCCAATTCGACAGGCGTTGCGCGACCGAAGATCGATACCGATACCTTGACGCGGTTCTTGTCGAAATCCAGTTCCTCGACAGCGCCGTTGAAGCTGGCGAAAGGGCCACCAAGTACTTTGACCTGATCGCCGATTTCGTAATCGACCGAAACACGCTTTTTCGGTGCGGCGTCGAGCTCCTGTTTGGTGTTCAGGATGCGCGCGGCTTCGGATTCGCTAATTGGCTGCGGTTTGCCCATCGCGCCCAGAAAGCCTGTAACTTTCGGCGTGTTTTTGACGACGTGGTAGACATCGTCAGTCATGCTCAGCTTAGCGAGAACATAACCAGGGAAAAACTTGCGCTCGGCCTTGATCTTCTTGCCACGGCGCACCTCGGTGACTTGTTCGGTTGGTACTTCGACTGCTTCGACAAGTGCCGACAGACCAAGCCGTTCGGCTTCGGAAATAATCTGGTCGCGGACTTTGTTTTCGAAGCCCGAATAAGCGTGAATGATGTACCAGCGTGCCATAAATCTCTATTCTGCCTGTTGCCCGACCGCCTTAGTTGGCGAGCGCGAGCAGCCCCTTCACAATCGCGGCAAACACCGCGTCGACACCTAGAAAAAAGAAGGCAAGGATGACTGTCATGATCAGCACCATGATTGCGGTCTGAGTGGTTTCCTTGCGGGTCGGCCATACGACCTTGCCAATTTCGGTCCGCACCTGACGAATGAACTCACCGGGGCTTGTCTTTGCCATTGTCTTCAAATCCTAAGCTTGCTCTTCCGAAGGTAGCC
>JBKJLZ010000244.1:0-5482 GCA_046596705.1 Sphingorhabdus sp.
TGCGTGGCATCGGCGCGCGCCATAGCAGTCCCAGGTCATAATATCGGCCAAGCAGTCGAGCCGACAAAATCGCGGTCAGCGCAAGCGATAGCATATGGCCCAAGAGCAACCCGAGAATGTCGAACCCGGTCAGGAAAAAGCCGGTGGCAAAAACCAACCGTGCGACCTGCTCCCAAAAAATCCGCAAACGGATTTCGGGCCCGAAAGCGCGCTTTGCTCGTGCTGCTGCTGTCGCAATCTCGACAAAAATCCAGAGCGGCAGGCTCCAGGCGAATATCGCAATTGTTTGCGGCAAACGGGCGGCTTCTTGTGGTGCCGATGCGACGAAACTGGCAAGCCAATTTGCTGATAACGTTATCGCCAGCGCCGCCGCCACGCCAAGACAGGTACCCGTCAGCAACGCAAAACGCACTGCGCCATGCTGTTGCAAACGATCGTGCTCGGCGGGAATTATCCGCTGTAACGCTTGGCCCATCGCCAGATCCAGGATGTTGGCCAAGATATTGATGGCTGCCCATAAAACGACATAAACGCCGTATCCGGTCAAGCCGAACATCCACGTGTAAGCGGGCTGCGCTACTACTTCGATAAGCGCACCCAGCCGCGACAATGCAGCTAACCCTGCGCCTTTTGCCACCTCGGATGTGCTAACCGCCTGCTCGGGCTCAGTCATTGGCGGCGGAACCAGCGCCTCGTCCATTGGCCCGCTCATTCTTCGGTGCGAACCAGCACCGTCTCGCCGATCAGCAGAAACAACAGGAACGGCCCCCACGCCGCGATCCACGGCGGATATGCGCCAAGATTACCCATAGCGAGCGCAAAATTATCTGCGACAAAATAGGTGAACCCCAATGCCATGCCAATGACTGCTCGCAGAAACAACGCTCCCGAACGCGCAAGCCCAAACGCTGCCACAGCGGCAAGCAATGGCATTAGCAATGTCGACAACGGGCCCGATAATTTATGCCACAATGAAGCTTCCAGATTGTCTGTCCGTCGACCCGCTGCCTTTAGATCGCCGATCGCCTTCATTAGCGGCAGAAACGCAAGGCTATCGCCGTCAACCTTCAAATAATTGAACCGGTCAGGGGTTACGCCCTTACCAATTGTGAGCCCGTCGAAACTTTTCTGCTCGGTAGTTGCAACATCGAATGTGGTGCTATCTTTTAACTGCCATGCGCCGTTAATGTAGCGAGCTTCCTTGGCCTTGATGACTTGCCTCAGTCCGCCATTGGTCCGCAGGTAAATGCTGAGATCGCTAAGCTTTGTGGCATCGCCGATCCCGGTCACAGTCCCGGCGTTGATCAAATCGCCACCTTCACGCACCCACACATTGGTCTTTATGCCGTTGTCGGCAGGCACAGGGCCATATTCGACCGCCTGCCAGACTTTAAGCTTGGCGGTCGCGGGCGCCACCACCAGATCGTTAAATACAAACGAAAACGCAGCGACCGCAAGGCTAGCGACAAACATCGGCGCGAGTATTTGGTGTGCTGAAAGTCCAGCTGCCTTCATCGCGACAACTTCGCTGTTCTGACTGAGCGCGGCAAAGGTGATCAACGTGCCTAGCAGAATCGAAAAAGGCAAAAACCGGGCGATCAATTGCGGAACGCGCATTCCGACATAGCGCAATACATCACCTTGATCGTTGCCGGCAACCGACAGTATTTTGCCGCTTTCGCCCAAAAGGTCGAGTGTCTGAAGTATCAGCACGAGCATTGCCAGCACGGCAAGACTGCGCACGATGAACAGCCGGGACATGTAGCGGGTGATGTTGCGCGAAGGGAAGAAATGCATGGTTTATGTACCCAGCGACGCCAGCCGCGATTTGCGGCCAAAGCGGAAAAACTTACGTATCGATTTGCCAGCCTTGTCGGCAAATATCTCTAGCGCACCGATTGGCTGTCCACCAGGCACATGCGCGATTACGTGATACATCCACAGAATTAGCCCGGCAAAAAACAGAAAGGGCACCCACAAGGCAATAATCGGATCGACAATACCCATGCCGCCAATGCCCTCAGCATATTCGTTGATCTTGTGGTAAGTTACGACCATCACGATCGATAGGAACACGCCAAGCGCCGACGTCGATCGTTTAGGCGGTATCGCTAGCGCAATCGCCAGAAACGGCAATAAAAGCATCATAGCCACCTCGACCATGCGGAAATGGAAGTTTGCGCGCGCCATATTACGCGCTTGTTGCGGTGCTTTGCTATCGCCGCCAATCCGCAACAGTTCAGTTAAAGAATATTCCCGGTCTTTGCCCCCTCGCGCGCGAAAGTTTTCGATTTGCGGCAACGGTATCGGCACGTCGTGGCTGGTAAAGCTTAGCACTCGTGGCGTGTCGTAAGTCGGCGCATCATGTACCAGCGTGCCCTTGCTCAGACGCAAGATTATTGTGTCGGGGTCATCGGTTCGCAAAAATTGTCCGCGTTCGGCGGTAACGGCAATCGATTGCCCGTTCTTGCTTTCGGCGAAGACGAACAATCCCGACAGCGCGTTGCCCTTGTCGCGGCTCTCCTCGATCCGCATCGTCAAATTTTGGCCCAAATTGTTGAATTCGCCGACCTTGACTTTCGCCCCAAAAGCGCCCGACCGCAATTCAAAGCGCAGTTCTTCATACAGATAACGCGCGCTGGGCTGAATGAAACCGACTATCGCAAAATTCGCGATGGCTAGCACAATTGCAAACATGAATGGTACGCGCAGTAGACGGAAATAGCTCATGCCCACCGCCCGGAAAATGTCCAGTTCCGACGACGTTGCGAGCCTCCGGAATGCCAACAATATTCCTAGCAACAAGCCAATGGGAATACCGAGCGAGAGATACTCGGGGATCAAATTCGCCAGCATTCGCCACACGACGCTGACCGGCCCGCCTTCTGCTGCAACAAAATCGAATAGGTTGAGCATTTTCTCGAGCAACAGCAACGACGCGGCGATCGCCAGCGTCGCCAGCAATGGCAACATAACAAGCCGGAAGATATAGCGGTCGGTGGCAGTAATAAATTTCAACTTATGGTCGCCCTGTCACCGTAATTTGGCCGCAAACTGGATCGATAGACGCTTCCAGGTTCAGGGGCAATATCGATGGCGCGTGCAAAGCACATGCGCTGGAATTGAGTTCCAGGAGTATCAAGATGACTAAACTAAGTTTGTTTATGGCCACTGCGGCTTTAGTGTTCGCTTCGGGTGCCGCTGCTTCGGGTACCGCAATTGGTAACGACTTGAGCCGCTGCACCGCCGGAAACGGGCCTGCTGTGCTGGTTAGCGTGCAGGGTGTAAAAGAAGCGGCGGGCCGCATTCGCGTACAATCTTACCCGGCCAGTAGTGGTGCCTGGTTGACAAAGGGCCGGTGGATTAACCGGGTCGAAAGCCGTGCAAATTCTGGCACGATGAATTTTTGTGTGCCTGTCCCGGCCGCCGGCAAATATGGCATAGCGGTACGGCACGACCGCAATGCCAACGGCAAAACCGACATTAGCCAGGACGGCGGAGGTTTTTCGAACAATCCGAGCATCAATATTTTGAATCTCGGCAAACCGTCTGTCGGCAAAGTTGCATTTTACGCTGGCACTGGTGTGACCAAAATCACCATTAATTTGAAATATATGTGACGGACAAAATTTGGCACTAGTCGCGCTCCTTTCGAACCCCAACTCAACCGGCAACAGGTCGCTGTTGCCCGCGGTTCGGAGCTACTGCGCAAAAAACCCCGACATTTTTCACTATGAAGTCGAGGAAATGGGCCAAATCGCCAAGGCGCTGGAAATGATTGCGCGCGTTAAGCCGAAGGTGCTGGTCATTAACGGCGGTGACGGCACGGTTCAGTCTGCTTTGACCGAGCTTTATCATGGCGGCCATTTCGAAGGGACGCCCCCGCCGGTTGCGGTGTTGCCCAATGGCAAAACCAATTTGATCGCGCTTGATTTAGGTGCGGAAGGGACAGCGCTTGAGGCGCTGGAACGGATTGTCGAAGTGGCCAAGGGTGACCTGTCCAAACATATCGTTGTCCGCGAGCTTATCGCACTTAGCGACGGCAGTGAGGGTGCTCGCCCAGTATTGGGAATGTTCCTCGGTGGCGCCGGTCTTGCCGAGACCATTCTCTATTGCCGCCACAAAATTTATCCGTTGGGGCTACCCAATGGCTTGAGCCACTTTCTGACCGCTCTGGCTGTGATGTTCTCCGCGATTTTCGGATTGAAGGCTGGCTTTCTTCCAGCGCGGGCCAAGCCAGTGAGCATCTCTTTTATCCGAAAGGGTGAGCTTCAGGGTATTTTCTCCGTGCTGATCGTTACCACGCTCGAAAAACTTCTGCTTGGCGGACGTACCGGCGAAATGACAAGCAGGGGCCAAATGAAGTTTATGGCAGTCGATCAAAGCCCATGGGCGATGATTCGGGTTGTTTTCGACTCCATAATCGGTCGTTTGGGACGACACGCCGTCAACGGCTTGCACATCCAGCAAGGCGACACAATTCGTATCGACAGCGTCAAAAGCAGTGTCGTTCTGGATGGCGAAGTTTTTGAGGCGAACAGCAACGCGCCTATTGTGTTGCGCTCGACGCCGCCAGTGCCGTTCCTGCGCCTTGCGGCTTAATGGCTTAACAAGCGAACCCAATCGACGCTATAAGGGCTGTTAATGCTCTCGCTCACCCAGTTAGTAGCCGACGAATTGGCCGTGCCTGTCTTTCCGCAAGTTCAGGCCTTTGCAGCACATATCGCAGCGCAATATCCCGGCGCAGCGCGAGCGGTTTTATTTTATGGCTCGTGCCTACGCAGCGAACTGCTCGAAGATCAGATGCTGGATTTCTACCTGATCGTGTCAGATTACGATGCCGCATATGACAGAAAGTGGCTGGCCAAATGGAACCGGCGGTTACCGCCGAATGTCTTTCCGTTTCAATATGAAGGCTTGATGGCCAAGGTCGCGATATTAAGCGAAAAAGATTTCCATGACCTCAATCGGCAAAAAGCATCTGCGGTGTCGGTATGGGCGCGCTTTGCCCAGCCGTCGCGGTTAGTTTGGGCAGCGGACGAGGCAGCGCGGATCACGGCAGAAAGGGCGATATCAGGCGCAGCACCGACGCTTCTCAATGCAGCTTTGGCCTTTACTGAGCGCGAAGTTGGTGTCCTCGATTTATGGCAGTCCGGTTTTCAGATGACCTATGGTGCAGAACTCCGCGCCGAGCGCAACGACCGGCCTGCGTCGGTCGTCGAGTTTGATCTTGAGCGCTATAACCGCTTCGGACAAGCCGCTTTACAGCATACGCCGATTGCCAATGAGTTGCGCGGCGACAAGGTGCACGTCCTGCCCGACCCGCAGCGCCGCATCATGCAGGAACGAAGCCGCTGGCCGGGTTTGCGAAGGCGCGGCAAATTACTCACCGTTGCTAGACTGGCCAAGGCCGCGTTCACTTATGCGGGCGGCATTGATTATCTGGCGTGGAAGGTAAATCGCCACGCCGGAACGCAGATCG
>JBKJLZ010000333.1:0-2895 GCA_046596705.1 Sphingorhabdus sp.
CACGCTTGCGGCACAACCGCCGATGGTGAGTATGGCGAATATGAGAAACAACAACTTCATGCCACTGCGCCCTTGCCGTTACCGTGCACCATATGCACCGCCATCGCCGTCGCTATAACCGGCACCAGCAAATTGACAAACGGGATCAGCATTCCCGCCGTTCCAAGCAATCCCAGCAGCAAGCGGGGTAGCCTGGAAATCGACCCGTGCGCTTTGCCATGGCGAGCGATGAGCATGTCTTCAAGATCTCGGCCCAGCAACAGCGCGTTAATGAGTAAGAATGCTATCGCCGTTCCAACGCCGGTGATCAGTAATAGCAGATACACCGGCAGCGCGAGCAGATTATAGCCTACCACCCGTGCGACCGATTTGACCGCCATTGCCGCGCCGCTTGCCATTCCGGGCCGTCGTCCCAATCCGGCATGGAATGGATAATGCCGGGCCTCCACTGCGTCGATGATGTCGTCGGCAAAAACCCAGGTAACGGCTACTGCGATAGCGCGGAACAGGATCACTCCCGACAATAGCAGTAAGGCCACGGACGCCAGCGCCGACAGGCCGCCATCATCGCGCCAGCCAAGGTACGCCAGCAGGGCATCGAGCGCGTACCAAAGGCCAACGCCGAATACGCCGAAAATCAGTAAGGTCAGGATCACGACCTTGATAAGCAACATTGCTACACGCCGGTCGGACAGGCTTTGAAAAGACAGCATCAGCGCGCGGATCATCTGGCCACCCTAATGCCAGCGGGGAAATGGTCAATTGGCTTGCTGTAACGGGCGAAGGCCATTAGGGCGCGCCAAACCCCGATAACAGGATAATCAATGACCGAACCCCGCTACGACGTGCTTGCCATTGGCAATGCGATTGTCGACGTCATCGCCGAGACCACCAATGCGTTTATCGAACGCGAAGGGCTGACCAAGGGCGGAATGACGTTGATCGACGCCGACCGAGCTCAGTCGCTATACGACGCAATGGGACCGGCACGCGAAATCAGCGGCGGATCGGCGGCAAACACACTCGCTGGTCTGGCCTGGCTCGGGCATAGAACAGCGTTCATCGGCCAGGTTGCTGATGACCAGTTGGGCGACGTTTTTGCGCATGATATTCGTGCAGGCGGAATCGACTTCGACATTCCGGCGCGCCCCGGCCAACCCCCGACCGCGCGGTGCCTGATTCTTGTGACGCCCGACGCACAGCGGACGATGAATACATTCCTTGGCGCTTCGCAGTTCTTGCCAGCGAAGCTGATTGACAAAGACTTGATAGAGAGCGCCGCGATCCTGTATTTGGAGGGCTATCTATGGGACCCTGAAGAACCTCGCGCTGCGATGCGTACCGCAATCGACGTCGCACGTGCGGCGGGCCGCAAGGTTGCGCTGACACTGTCCGACGCTTTCGTCATTTCACGGCATGGCCCTGATTTCTTGGCTGAAATGGACGCTGGCCGGATCGACATCTTGTTTTCAAACGAGGTCGAGATTTGCGCTCTTCATGGCAGCGACGATTTTGAGGCATCGGTTGCTGCGATTGCTTCAAAAGTACCGCTGCTGGTTTGCACCCGTGGTGAGAATGGCGCGATTGCGGTGCAGGGCGGTGTCCGAACCGAGGTTCCTGCCGAACCCGTCAGTAGGCTGGTCGATACCACTGGCGCAGGTGATCTGTTTGCGGCAGGCGTTTTTGCCGGACTGGCACAAGGCAGGCCGATGGCAGACTGCCTGACAATGGGTGCGGTATGTGCCGCAGAAATCATCTCACATTATGGCGCTCGGCCCGAGGCGGACATTGCCGCTTTGGTCAAGGCTCGGCTTGGTTAGCTCTCCGACTTTCTGAACAGCACTCGGTCATCGTGGCCAAAGCCCCACCGCCAGATAATCCAGCTGTACAAACCGATAATCGCGGGAATACCAACAACAAGTTCGACCCACTCGAATCGGGGCGGCAGGCTGACGATTATGCCACCTATCGTTGCGGCAGCGATAACCGCCCAGATAAGTGCACCGCGCCAGATTGGCATTCGTTCTCCGAGCAGCGACGCCAGAAACCGGCCTTTAATGACCGACCCGACCGCAAGTGCCAGCATCAAACCGCAAGCAACCGCCGCTGCCTGATAAAGCCCGCGCATACCTTCTTTTACGGGCAGCATGTCGACGGCGTAGATCAGCGCTATGCTGAGCAAAACCTGCAAAGCCAGCATCGCAAGCGAGATCAAGAAATTGCGGTGCCGCGCCATGTAAACCAAGGCGGCCTCGCTAACCACCGCCGGTGCCGCCGCAACTTCTGCCATCAACAGAAAAGCAAGCGCAGCGGTGCCACCGACAAACTGAGGACCGATCAGCCCCATAACTGCTTCGCCCGGAATTCCTAATGCAAGCGCAATCCCGGCTTGAGCGGCAATAATCCAAAACCCGACTTGTCCGACCTGGCTTGCGATTTCAGCGTAGTGTTTAGTCTGCAGGTTGCGGGTGATGACCGGCCCAAGGATCGGGTCAAAACTGGTTTTAAGCTTTTGCGGCAGGCTGGCGACCTGCTGCGCGACATAATATATTCCGACCACAGCAGGCGAGGCGAAAAGGCCGAGGATAGCCAAATCCAGTCTGCGACTACCCCAGTCAGCAGCATCTGCGGCGGCGAGCGGAAGGTTGCGTCGAGCGAGGGCAACAAGTGAGGGAGCATCGGGTCGCCACCCCCAAGGCAGGCCATAGCTCCGCCATAACGGCCATAAGGCCACCAGAAGAGCCGCGGCCAGCGACGCGACGTAAGACAGGATCAAACCGTCACGCGCTGAGTAGAAATACAGCGCACCCGCAGCGATGCTGATTGTCCAAGGCTCGACAATAGCGCGAGCGCGAACTGCTGAGACGATATCGAAACGATAGGCGAGCGCGGCTA
>JBKJLZ010000025.1:0-13613 GCA_046596705.1 Sphingorhabdus sp.
CTGGCGGCAGATTTCTACCGAACCCGAGGTCATGACAGACATGGGGTTCAATTATGGTGACAAGCTTACCTACCAGATCGGCGGCAAGTCTTATGATTTTACGCTGGTGGCAAGCCACGCCTACCAACCGGGCGCGGGATCGATCACCTTCTGGTTCCAGGTTCCGTTGTCGGCCAGAGCGCATATCGATGCCCCGACCCGCTATATGGGCAGCATGGAATTGCCGGAAGCGGCTTGGAATGCTCTGGCCGGCCTGTGGCAACAATATCCGACCCTCTCGCTTGTACCGCTTCAGGAACTGACCGAACGGTTCGACCAGACGCTCGGGATCGTCACGAAAGTGACGAGCGGCTACGCGGCCATGGTGCTGTTGCTGGCGCTCTTTGTGCTCGCAGCGTCCGTAAGCGGCTTCAGCGCCGATGACCGCCAAAAAAATGGTTTGCTGATGAGCATGGGGCTTAGGGAGACGGATTGCCTGAGGCTGAATTTCTATGACTGGGGCGTCACCGCCCTGATCGCCGCCGCCGGTGCTATCGCGGGCACGTGGAGCGCTGGATTACTGATCTACCAGGCCCAGTTCAATCTGACCTACAACCCGGACATGCTCTGGGTGGCTGGGATGGTCTTTGCCATGGTGGCGACGGTGTGCCTTGTGGGCTACCTGGCATGCCGCCAGAGTCTCAAAGTCTCGGTGCGGGATTTGATGACGACATAGGCCAGATTTGTACCTGACGAGGTACACAAAGGGGCATTTCGACCACTTTTATTCGCGAAATCCGCAGGCCCGCTCGTCTTCCCATGTTCTATTCGTACTGCGCGTTCGGTATCAGCTTAATGTATCAACATTCAGCCCGTTTTGGCATGTTCGCGCTTGGAAGTTGGCACGGCGTCTCCGACGATCCATAATATGAGCTGACCTGGTGATCGTTTTCGCTTCTCAAAGGTCGTCGCCGCGTTACACAACGGTGGTATAAAATACTGCTCCACAGCCGAGAACGGCTTAAGCAATATCAATTACTTCGCGACAAACTGAGGCGCAACTTCCCATCGAGTTGGGTGCACCAATTTGATGCCAGCAATCAGACTACAGAAATAAGCCCGCCGCTGCACGGGGCAGGGCGGGCTAGCTCGTTATTGCTAGATCAGCTTACTTTGCTGCGTCCTGCATGTCCTTACCGGCTTCTTCGACTGCTTTTCCGGTCTCATTTGTTGCTTCGGCGGCGGCGTCGCCGGTTGCATCGGCAACATCACCCGCAGCGTCGGCAGTTGCATCTGCAGCACCTTCAGCGGCATCGATTGCATTTTCAGCGCCGGCTTCCATTGCTTCACCGGTAGCGTCGGCGGCTTCGGCGGTTTCTTCCGCAGCCTTGTCGCCTTCCTGGCCACAACCAGCAAGCGGTGCAATCATGATAAATGCGGCAGCAGTTGCGACCGCTTTGTTCAATTTCTTCATTTTATTTCTCCAAAATCCCAAATACCCCTAGCGGGACGCAAAGTGGTAACCGATGAATCGGTATCCGCCAACTATTTTTCGATGCCCTTCGCTTTGCCCCACGATCGGGCAGCGGTGTAACCAAGATAGCCTGTGCCGAACAACGCATAAAGCGGCTCAGGCAGCCCGTTTAGATAGGCGTTCATCCCGCTGGCGATCTGCGCTGCTGCTTCCGGGCGGACGGCGGCGATCAAGCCCATCGGAATTGCCCATAGGATCATAGCGTAGATGACATAAAGGAAACTGGGCCGGGCGCGGCTTGTCCAAGGGTCGTTCGAACTGGCCTCGGCGAGGATTGCGGACAATTGCGTTCGCAGCGTCTCCATTTCCTGCCCGCCTTGCAACTTGACAAGTTCGAGCTTGGCCGCGTCGCGTGCCTTTGGGTCAGGGATGATCTTGTCGATCAGGCTTGCGATCGGGCCGATGATGGATTCGATAAGTGGCATAAATATTCTCCTGAATTATTTGGAAAGTCACACTAAGGTCACACCTTAAATGGCTATATCAGCTATCCAATACGGTTCGCCAACCAACCGTATAGAAATGCCTCTTGCGAAGGACGAGTTTCGGCTAGCCGAACATAATGTGCGCCTTGCAAAGCCTCGACAGCTTTTAGCAACACCGTTTCTGCAGACGGGCCGCGTTTGCGGAAAAACGCGTGCAACGCCAATAATGTTGCGGGTCCGATGCGGCGATCGACTGTCAGGTCGGCGTAATCGCGGCCATTGCGATTGAGCGCGTTCAACGCTCGTTGCAGGAAACCTGTCGCGGTGCCGGAACCCATGTTGATACCGGTATCGAACAGCTCCGCCGCCAGTTTCGGCGCAACTTCGGCGACCTTGTCGAACGCAGGCGCAATCCAGTATAGTCGCTTGTATATCGCTGCGGCGTCGCTTTGTGGCAAGGCGCGCATATCGTCCATATACCCATGTCGACGCGCAACCGCTTCGGTAATGCCCCAGCGCGTGGCGCCACCCCGGTCGGCGGTATGGTCGACATATCCTCCCTCTCTCTCAATCACTTCTTCAATCAACCCATCAATAATTCCGGTCATAACCAATCCTCACTTTCGCGAATCAGTATAACCAATACGGTTTGTTGTAGGACAGAGAAAAGTGCAAATGGGCGCTGGCTGCGGCACACCGATGGAAATCGCGCAAATAATGTTAGAAAAGTAGTCGCCAACTTTGATGGTCTGCAGGTTGCCGGTGAAGCGCAAGGGTATTCAGCGACCTTGAATCACGTTCAGACAACGCATGCGCCCTATCAATCGCTTCCAGGTCGCACGTAAAACATAGGCGTCTTATGTCGGCAGTCAGCGCTGGAATGTCCTAGCACGACTTGGCGGTTGATTTTGTCGGCTCGTTACGATTACAGACGGCAACGCCTCTGAAATGGGGAGTTATCTAAACCGATTTCGCCGCAGTCCAGGCCAGGGAGGCGACTGTTTACCTGTCGGACAGCAGGTCCTTGCCTCACTAAGATTGAATTTTATCAGACCGATGCTGCAGGGACTTCAAGCCGTATTTTTCGACAATCAAGAGCCGCTATTGCGGTTTTTGCGTGCGCGGGGTGCAGGCGAGCACGCCGAGGATCTAGTCCAGGAAATATGGTTGCGCGCATCGACCCAGAATAGTGGCCCGATCGCCAATCCGCGCTCCTATCTTTTTCGCGTCGCGCATAACCTGATGATCGATGTTCACCGCACCAACGTGCAACGACAACGTCGCGAGCAGCTCTGGAGCGATGTCAACGGCGCGTCCGGCGATGACCTCTCGGATAATCCTTCAGCCGAGCGCAGCATGATCGCAAGCGCTATGCTTGAGCGGGCAACACATGTCCTGAACGAGTTGGGGGAGCCCACGACAACGATTTTCCGTCGCTTCCGGATTGAGGGCGTCGGACAGAAGATCATCGCGCGCGATCTCTCGGTCAGCCTGGCAACCGTCGAGAAGCATCTGCAGAAGGCATATCGCGCGATGGCAGCGCTGAAACGGGAGTTCGATACGGAATGACGAACGTGACTCCGTCTTTGATGCTGAAGGGCATATAATGGCTAAAGAAGACAGATCGGTCGACGAACAGGCTATCTCATGGACAATCCGTGTACGCGATCCCGCGTTCGATGATTGGGATGTTTTGTCCGCCTGGCTGGAAGCCGATGCGGCGCATACAAAAGCATTTGAGCGCATGACGATGCTCGACGATATATTGCCCGAGTTGCTGCCGACCATAAGGGCCAGTGATTGGCACGAAGCCGATTTTTGGCCGGCTAAACGCTGGTCGGTTGCCCGTCTGGGCAGTGTTGCTGCAGCTATTATTGCAGTTGTCGGGTTGTCGGTCCTGTCGCTGCCCTATCTCCCTTATTCGGTCGAAACACGCGCTGGCGAGCGGCAGACGCTCGTGCTGACCGATGGCAGCAGGATCGAACTCAACGGCGGCACGCGCATGACATTACGCAAAGCCTATCCGCGAGAGGCGGTACTTGAAAGGGGTGAGGCGCTGTTTAACGTTGTCCATAACGATGCAGATCCCTTCATCGTTGAAGTCGGCGGCGCAATAGTCCGCGATGCAGGTACGGTCTTCAATATCGTCCGCGACAGCAAAACAACCGAAATCGGCGTCTCCGAAGGTCTGGTGATTTACAACCCTGAAAAGGAACGGGTAGCGCTGAAGCCTGGGTTCGCGTTGCGAGCTGTTGATGGAAGGAAGAGCACCGAAACTACTTCGATCCCCGTCAGCGCCGTGGGCAGCTGGAAGCGTGGCCAGCTGACTTACAGTGCGGCGTCGATGGACCGTATTGCAGCCGACCTCAGCCGCTCCCTTGGCCAAAATGTAACTGCGTCGGCGGCGATCAGTACGATGCGGTTTACCGGGACGATCAATGTGAGAAAGGATGCAAACGTGTTCTTTGGAGAGGCCGCACCGGTGCTGGGCGTCGGCGCAAAACGCACGAAAAATGGGTGGATATTGGTGGGGGGAGATGAGGCAGTACGCTAATCTGCTGTGTACCATCGTCGCCCTTTCGATTGCGCAGAGTGCGCAAGCCGACGATCGCAGCTTCGTCGATATCAGGGCCGGTCGGCTGGGTGATGCAGTCATTCAGTTGGGTCAGCAGACCGGCAGTTCCATCGGCATTTCCGATCAGGGCCTGACCGGCCTCACGGTCAAGGGCTTACGCGGGCGCATGTCGGTTGACGAAGCGATCCGGCGCTTGCTCGATGGCAAACCTGCCCGCGCGATCCGGATCAGCGCGCGCAGTAGAAGGATCGTGGCGTCACACCCGAAGTTGGCGAAACGCGCCGCAGCTGTGCAGATGAGACAGCGGAAGAGCGCCATTCCGACCCATTCTGCCGATGTATCCGTTCAGCCTGCTGAAATTATCGTTACAGCAAGTAAGCGCGAAACGCCGCTCACGATGCTACCTGCAACCGTCAATGTGCTTCAGGGCAGCAATTTTACCGCGGGGCTAGACGCTGGCGGAACGGCCGCAATATTGGAGAAAATACCAAGCGTTTCCTCCACCCATGCAGGTGCAGGGCGCAATAAATTGTTTATAAGGGGCATTGCGGATTCTGGCTTTACCGGTCCGACACAGGCGACGGTGGGCCAGTATTTCGGCGAAATGCGGGTAAACTATAATGCGCCCGATCCGGATCTACGGCTCTACGATATCGGGTCGGTCGAGGTTCTCGAAGGACCGCAAGGCACATTGTATGGGGCAGGCTCGCTTGGCGGGATAATCAGGACCAATCCCAATCGTCCCAACCTGTCGCAAGCCGAGGCTTTTGCCGCTTATGCCGTCATGGCGACTGGACACGGGGATGAAAGCGCCGATGGCCATATGGTCGTCAACATTCCTGTCTTGCCCGACAGAATTGCTATCAGAATGCTGGCTTATGGTGCCCGGGAAGGCGGCTATATCGATGATAGCGCTCGCAGCCTCAGCGATGTGAACGCGACCGAAATCGTTGGCGGCAGGGTATTGTTGAGCATTGCTCCACATGATGACTGGCGGATTGACTTTTCGGGAGTCGGCCAGTCGATGCGTGGCGACGATGCCCAATATGCGCAGCGGGGATTGCCGGGCCTCTCGAGACGGAGTCTGATGGCACAACCGTTCGCCAGCGATTATGACCTCGCTAACATGCAGGTGACGGGAAATATCGGAAGTCTGCGCCTGATATCCTCGGTTGGGATTGTCAAACATGATCTCGCCGAACATTATGATGCCACGCGCCTGCGCGACATGCCGCTGCTGTTCCGGCAGGAGAACCGGATATCGCTGTTTTCGACTGAGCACCGGTTGAACTATGATGGCGAGGACGGTGGTGGCTGGCTGTTCGGTGCCAGCTATATCCGCAGTACCTCCCAGCTCAGGCGGTCGCTCAGCCCGGCAGCGATACCGATACCCACGCCCGGCGTCGAAAACCGCCTATCTGAATGGGCGCTGTTCGGAGAGGCGACCGTAGGGATCGTCCAGGATGTCAACATTACCGTTGGTGGGCGGATCTCTTCGGCCAGCCTATCGGGTACCGCCATCGATGTTCCAGCGCAGTTCGATCTCGCGCGTGTGCAAGCGTTAGCGGGACGAACCGAAACCAGCTTTCTGCCCTCTTTTGCGGTGGCGCTGACCCCGCTCGACAATATGACAGCCTTCATCCGGTTCCAGCAGGGATTCAGGCCTGGAGGTCTCGCGATCGACGGCGCGAACATCCGCTACTTCCGCAACGACCAGACATCCACCCTTGAAAGCGGTTTCCGTTTCGGCGATCTTTTCCGCGATCGCTTTGCGGTCATGGGCACGATTGCGTATACCGACTGGAAGAATATTCAGGCCGACCTTACCGATGGGCAGGGCTTCCCAACCACCGCCAATATCGGAAATGGGCAAATATTGTCGATTCAGGGCCAGCTTGCCATTCGGCCGATTGCTGGACTAACCTTTGATGGTGCGTTCATCTTCAGCCATAGCCAACTCGACAGCCCGTCGCCGGTTGCGCAGAATTTCCTGACCCAGGCCGCAGAAAATTCACCCGCAGTTCTTCTCACCGTGCCCAACGTCGCCAATTTGGGCGGTCGCGCAGCGCTCAGCTATCGTTATGCATTTGCCGACGATAACGATCTCGTCATTGCCGCGTCCGCGCGTTATGTCGGCAAGTCGCGGCTGGGCATTGGCCCGGTTCTTGGGACCGAACAGGGCGGCTACCTTGTTTCAAACCTCGGCCTTAAATGGGAACGCGCACGCAGCGACATCTTCCTCAATGTGAGCAATATCTTCGACGTTGTGGGCAATCGCTTTGCGCTTGGAACGCCTTTCGCATTGCCCGATGGCGACGCCTATACACCGCTGCGTCCGCGCACCGTGATGATTGGTTTCAATTTCAGCTTTTAGCGCTGGGGCCTGAACCACCGGTCGGGATTTTGGAACAAAAAATTGCATTAGCGATACGGGTTTCGCCGCACGTCCCCGTCTTATCCTCGACGGCGGCCTGCATCTCCCCACAAAACCCCGGCAGGCCGTCGAACTTAATATTTCTAAGAGGACAATATGCGCCAATTGCTGAGCTTTACCTGCCTTACCCCCGTCGCACTTCTTTCATCCTTCCCCGCATTTGCCGAAACGGTCATCAAGGATGCCCGTACCACGCCGGTGCGCACCGCAACTGCCAACTCTGGTGCCGCTGACAGCGTGACGATCGACACCACCGGCTCGATCAAGCTATCGTCGGGAACGGCGATCACGATGGACAGCAACCACGACGTCAACAACAAGGGCTCGCTCACTATCACCGATGCCAATGGAGCGACCGGCATTGTCGCGCTGCCGAACACCAGCGGCGCAATCACGAACAGCGGTACGATCACCATCGACGAGACCTATGCGCCTACCGATACCGACAAGGACGGTGATATCGACGGCGCACTTGCGCAAGGCTCTGGGCGTTACGGTATCCGCGTCGGCGCGGGCCATAATGGCAATATCCTCAACAGCGGAACAGTCACGGTCGAGGGCAATAACAGCTTTGGTCTGGCATTAGATGGGCCGCTGACCGGCAATCTGACAAATAGCAGCAAAATCGACATACTCGGCGACGCCAGCTTCGGCGTCCGCGCAGGTAATGTAAGTGGAAACGTCGTACTTGAAGGCACGATAGCCGCACGCGGAGCCAATAGCGTTGGCGCGTCTCTGACCGGCGATATCGGCGGTGCCTTGCGCGTTCAGGGTTCGATCGCCGCATCCGGCTATCGCTCGATCACTCCACCGGGTGATGTCTCAAAGCTTGATGCCGATGACCTGCTGCAGGGTGGCAACGCGCTGCGTGTAAGCGGAAATGTGGCAGGCGGCATCATTCTCGATGCGCCGCCAAAGGATGCCGATCCGAAAGACGATGATGAAGACAAGGACGGCGTAAAGGACGCAAATGAAGGGACCGCAAGCGTCACCTCATATGGCAGTGCAGCCGCATTCCAGATCGGGGCCGCTGATCGAGCGGTCAACATTGGCGCGGTTGCGGGCAATGCGCAAGGTCATGGCCTCGTCGTCAATGGATCGGTTTCGGGGCAGGGCGTCTACAAATCGGTCGATGGCAACGGTCTTGTAGTAGGCGGTCTCGGACAGTCGGTTAACATTGTCAGCGGAATGACGGTAAACGGGCGCATAGAAGCAACATCGCTCGACCAGAATGCCACCGCCCTGCGGATTGGCAACCTTGCGCGCGTGAACGAAATCCTTGTGAACGGCAGCATCGGCGCGGCAGGCGGCGGTGCCGATGGCACACGCGTGACTGCAGTCCAGATCGATGCAGGCGCGGTCACTAACAAGTTAACGAACAAGGGAGCGATCCTCGTGAAGGTCAATGGCGACAAGGCTGTTGGCACCGCACTTGCTGACCGCGCCGGTACGATAACCAGCATTCTCAATCAGGGCCGGATTGCGGTCGAGGGTGCTGCCGGAACCGATCGCGCGATCTCGCTCGACCTCGCTGCCAATACAACCGGCGTGACGATTACTCAATCCCGCCTGTCGGCAACCGCCACGGCGCCCGAAATAGCGGGCAATATTCTGCTCGGCAGCGGCAATGACCTGATTGATGTTTCAGCCGGGAAAATCGCCGGGAAAATCGTTTTCGGCGCTGGCAACGATCGTCTCTTGCTTTCATCGGAAGCGTCCTATTCGGGCGCGGTCAGCTTCGGCAGCGGCACGGCAGAACTGTCGCTGGCAGACAAGGCGACATTTTCGGGCAGCGCTGATTTTGACAACATGACAAGTATGCTGAGGCTGGGCGGCACGTCCAAGTTTTCAGGGTCGATCACGGGTGGTTCCGGAACTGCGGTGACGATCGATGGCGGCTCGTTGGCGCTGCTCAACACGGGTACCGTCAGGCTCGCGTCGCTCGCAGTCGGCGAAAAGGGCACCATCGGCGTCCTCATCAACGGCATCGGCGGTACCAACACGCTTATCGACGTGGCGGGCACCGCGCAATTTGCCGCCGGATCGAAGGTGCTCGTCAACCTGAACTCGGTCGAGCGCTCGCCGGGCACTTACACATTCCTGAGGGCAGGGATCTTGTCAGGCGCCCCGGCGCTTCTGACAGACAGCGTTTCACTGCCGTTCCTTTTCAAGGGGCTGGTTCAGACCGACCTTGCCGCCAACACGGCGTCTATTGTCATAACGCGAAAATCGGTGTCGGAGCTCGGGCTCAACGCGTCTGAATCGGCCGCGTTCGGTGCCATTGCAAAGGCGGTGGACAAGGATGCGCGGATTGCGGGCAGCCTGCTCACGATAAGGGACGGTGAAACGCTTCGCTCCTCGCTGCAGCAGATGCTTCCTGATCATGCCGGTGGCAGCTTCGACACCGTGACGCTGGCCTCGCGCAGCACTGCCCGCTTTATTGCCGATCCCAACAGCTATGTCCCCGATCTGGGCGGCTGGGGTTTCTGGCTTCAGCAGAATGTCTGGAGCGGTTCCAAGGATGTGGGCAGCACCGCGGCATATGACGTATCCGGCTGGGGCGTCACCGGCGGCACCGAGGTCGCGACCGGTGTTGGCAAGTTCGGCCTGTCGCTTGGATATATGCACGGTAAGAACGGCAATGGCGAAAACAGCAACGAACTGACGGCAAAGCAGTTGGAAGGCAGCATTTACTGGCGCGGCAGCTGGGGGGGGCTGCATACGTTCGTCAAAGCGGGCTATGGCAATGTAGATTTTGAAAGCACGCGCAATTTCTTCGGCACCGATTTGCAGGGCGACGTCCAGAAAGCTTCGGAAGGCGAGTGGAAAGGCCAGCTGTTGACCGCATCGGGAGGTGTTTCTTATGCGATCCCCGCAGGTCGGCTCAGCATCCGCCCCTCGGTGTCGCTCGACTATTATCGGCTGAGCGAAAAAGCATATCAGGAAACAGGCGGTGGCGATGCTCTCGACCTCGCCGTCGACAAACGGCGCAGCGACGAACTGTCGCTGAACGGCGGCGTCGCGCTTGCCTATGATTTCGGCTCCGTCGAAGACGGCATCGGCCGTCCGCGTTTCGAGTTTGAAGGTGGCCGGCGGCAGATACTGAGCGGCGATCTCGGCGCGACGACTGCGAAATTCAAAGGCGGTGAGAGCTTTGCACTGACGCCCGAAAAGCGCACGAGCGGCTGGACAGGGGCTGCCCGCCTCGTTGGGGGTGCGGAAGGTTTCCGGATTGGCGGCGAGGTAAATGTGGAAGAGCAGAAGGACAACGTGATCGTCGGAGCGCGCGTGTCGCTATCGGCCTCCTTCTAACGCAATCGATCAATTGCTTTTTGTTCTGGGTCGCACTCACGGGAGACGGAGCAATTGATCGCAGGGAAGGGTCGCCGGCATCGTACGACGCTGCAGACGACCCTTTCCGACCCGGGCGAAGAACGAGTTTTGCATAACCACCCCCAATGCGCAAAATTTGATCTTCCCCGGTGTTCGGACCTTGCCAAGGTGGGTTGAAGGTTCAAATGCCTTTGCTCATCCAAAATTCATAGGTAATCGCCGCTGCAATATTGGTCACAACGAATTCATGATTAGCTATGTTTAGGATTACACCGCTATTCACAGTTCAAAAAGCTGGCTTCGCTCAGCTGAGCTTAGTTTGTTTATCAGCGCAATTGTCAGACGTTACGTGTAGTGGGGCATTCTAAAGATCTTAAGGTTAAGCTAGTTCTGTTTCATCCCGTCTTTCCCATGATGAATGACATCGAGTTGCCGAGATTGTGCAGCAGGATGGGTAACAGCACGCTTCCGGTGCGAAGCCTCAGCCATACGGCGATGAGGGATGGAATGGCGGTCAGTGCCATGATCATGGGGTCGAAATGGAACGCGCCGTCGGAGTATCCGAATGCATGTGCCAGACCGAACAAAGCGCAAGATAGCAACGCACCCCAACCCCAATCGACGCCGAGGAACCTAACCCGACCCAGAAATGCCCTGTCCAATGTGAACAACAATATGCCCCGATAGAAGAGTTCTTCCTCTAAACCGGGCATGGTCATTTGAAATGCTATCGTTTCCGATGATGCACCGTCCGAAGGAAACACCCACGCCAGAGCAGCAAAGAACATGAGGTAAAGGGCTGCAACAGGAATAGCGGCAATCAAACTGCCTGGTTTTTGCACCAAGGTCAGGCCACAGCGTCGCCAACCAAATGCGGGCAATGCAGCAACCAATAGCGTTGCGATCAGCGCCAAGGCTTTACCCTGCCAATTCCACTCCAGTTCGGCAGTCAAATCCGGGATTGAACCATAACCATTTGTCAGGAGCGCATCGTCTAAAAATACCAAACCCGCCGCGACCAGCAGCCAGCCAAACGAGAACAAGTCTCGCCTAGCCAAGCCAATCGCTATACCAAAAAGAAGCAAGAGCGAAATCCCGGCCCCACTGCTGATGACCTCATCCATCTATTGCGCGTCCTCGATAACCTGCATCCTTGGCGTCGCGGCGTCGTAGGTGGCGATGATCTTGCAGGGTAGGCTTTTTGGGCAAATGCGGTCGATGCGCTCCTTCACGGTGACCGGATCAGGAGCCTCTACCGGATCAGGATCGTCCCGAAACAGCTTTTTGTATTTTCTCTTCTTTGGCTTCGTCGCCACGGCGCTGATCCAGCGGTTCACCCCTCGCGCATTGACGAAATGCACCAGCAGGCCATTTGCGGAACCAGTGTCATTTGTCAGCACCTCGCTAGCGTTTACGGCATAAGCGGATATGGAGCACGGCACCCCCGAATCCGCCTGGCAGCGATCGAGAATTTCCTTGCGGGTCGCCGCCGAATTTTCCTTGCCGCTGATCAGCCAGCTTTTGTTATGCGCCGCTGTGGTCGGCGTTGTCGGCCGCGCGACCATGGCCCAGCGATTCCGGTGAAGCTTGCCTTTGGGGAAATAGTCCTTAACCTGATCTATACTGGGATCGAGATCGAGATAGATATATTCGCTACTATATCCGCCCATCCTCGAACAACCGAAAGACTTTACCTGACAGTCAATCCGGGCGGGATCGGTTATCCGGTAATCATAGGTGTAAGGTGCCCCATATTCCCTCATTTCTTCCTTGATCCACGTCTGGCCCATCGCATCTTCTGCGAGGTATACCGTGCCTGGGCTGGGAACCGCTGCGGCGATGTAGCATCCGCCGCCGGTCGCCGCGTTGCAGGCGGCCAACACACGTTTTTTGGCATCATCGGGATTTTTGTGAGCAACCGATGCCCATGTAGATCCGGTATCGACATGATAGGCCACCGCCAAAAACCCTGGCTTCGACGGGCGCACATCATATTGATAGCTGGGTTCGGAATATGGGCGAAATCTGCTATCGCGCTCGTTGCCACCTTGCGGCGGCGTAGCGGCGATGTCATTCATATCGCGCGCATGTTGTTCCGCCGATTGGGCTTGCAACGGACTAGATAGCGCAAACGTTAGCGCACTGCCGACGAAAAAAGTCGTGACCAGCGGCAGCCTTGCGTGTTGTTTCAACTGAAATTCCTTTATTTTAAATCCTCAACAATCTGCATTCGGGGCGTTGCAGCGTCGTAGGTGGCAATGACCCGGCATGGCTTGACAGACGGCAGGCACAGACGTTCGACGCGGGCCGCGACCGATATCCGATCCGTCACGGGTGCCTTTTTGTTGCCGCCCTTTATCGTGCTGCTCGTCACCGCGCTTGTCCAGCCGCTCTGTCCCTTGCCATTGACAAAATGGACAAGTACGCCGTTCGCGGCATAGGCGGTGATGGAACACGAAACTCCAGAATCCTGCTGGCAGCGGTCCAACAAAGCTTTTCTGGCCGCTACAGAATCTTGTTTGCCGCCATTGAGCCAACTCTTGCCCTGCCATGCCACCGGCGCGGCTTTTGTTGGCCGTGCGACCATTATCCAATTATGGCGTTTTACCGCGTTTTCAGGAAAGAAATCCTTTGAATGATCGGCGTTGGGGTCGTGACTGCTTCGCAAGATTCCACCGCCACGCTTGTCCGTTAGCTCGCAACCGAAGGAGCTTTTCAGGCAATCTAAGAGGGCCTGTTTTGGCGCGACCGTATTGTCCTGTTGATTCCAGGGAAGCTTCATATTGATTTCTGCGCCTTTGACCCATGTTAGCCCCATGGCGTCACGCACGACGGCAACATGGCCAACGTCGTAGATGGTTGCTCCTAAAACACACCCATTGCCCATCGCCGCAGCACATGCGTCCATTACCCGTTTGTTCGCCGCTTTAGCCGACCAATGGGCGTTTGTTATCCAGACCGCTGACGTATCGATATGGTGGGCGGCAGCCATATAGCTTGAAACCATTGGCGCTAGCACGGGTCGTACCTCCTGTTCCGGCTCCGACCCTTCATCGCCTTGCTGGCCGTAGCCTGGAATTGGGGCGCAGGCGAGATAGTCCCGTGACCCGGTTTCGAACATTCCGGGCGGGCAGCGGCCCTCTGCATTGGCGGCGTTTGGCAGCAAACAAAATGCAATTGTCAGCACGCACGGCAGGAGGGAACGCGCCGCATTTCCAAGATTTTTATTGGGTCCGTTGCCAGGCGTCTGACCGCTGACCAAGGCAACCATCGGCCGAAACATACCGAAACAGTTCAACTGGAATATCACTTATTTCACATCCTCGATAACCT
>JBKJLZ010000084.1:0-7603 GCA_046596705.1 Sphingorhabdus sp.
CCGACAAATCCGCAGCAAATGACAGCTTGCCCTTTATTTGCGCTGCATTTGGCTCTAATGGCGCAGAATCGATTAACTTTAAGGAGTATCTACTATCGCAACCCCGCCGACCCGGCGCGCAATGACGCCACCTGTTAAAAGTGGACCGCGCTACAATACTTTGATTACCGTAGACAAAGTACGAGTCATTGATGATGACGGCGAGAATCTTGGTGTCATGTTCACCAACGAAGCGATAGAGCAAGCAGCGTCGGTTGGCCTCGACCTGGTCGAAGTTTCGCCCAACGCCGATCCACCGGTCTGCAAGTTCCTGGACATCGGCAAGTTTAAATATGAGGCCCAGAAGAAGGCCAATCTGGCGCGTAAGAGCCAGAAAACGCAAGAGATCAAAGAGATCAAGATGCGGCCCAATATCGATGACCATGACTATCAGACCAAGATGAAAAAGGTCACCGAGTTCATCGAAGAAGGTGACAAGGTAAAGGTAACTTTGCGCTTTCGTGGTCGGGAACTGGCACATCAGCAACTTGGAATGCACCTGCTTCAGCGCGTGCAGGAAGACATGGCCGAAACCGCCAAGGTTGAAGCGCACCCCCGAATGGAAGGTCGCCAGATGCTGATGGTGTTGTCGCCTAAGTAGCCGACTGCCACCGCTTGCGGACTGCTAGCACGTAAATGACCGCCGCCGCTGTGGCAAAAATGAACCACTGGATGGCGTAGAGCAGATGGTTATTTGGGATCTGGTCAGGTGACGGCGGCGCCAAGCGCGCAAGCCCTGCGACCGGCTTGCTCGCAACCAGGCGGATAAGCTGTGCTTTTTCCGGAGCGATAATGCCTTCGACCAGTCCGCCCGTCCATTTCGGATTTGCGTGGTTGTTCGACCAGCCGGCAGCAACCGTTGCACCCGGGCCTTCGCCGCCGCCAGTCTGACACGACGCCAGATGGGCGTAGCCTGACTTGCCGTCGGCGCTTGTGCCCGACACCGATCGCCAGCTGACGACTTTAATGCACTGGACGGCAGACAGCCTATAAAGCGGCAATTGGCGCGGATCAGGAACCAGCGGCCAGGCTACAGCCGGCAAACCTTCTGCCGCGGCATATTTGGTCAACAACGCCTCTTTTTCGCTCTTACGCTGCAACTGCCAGATTCCAAGCCCGATCATCGTCGCCACTGCCAGTGTCGCCAGGATCGTAGGAATAAGCGGCCAGCGCTTCACCCTATGCCCTCACCAGCATGGTTGCGGTACTCCAAAGCGAGCAACGCCCCTTTGGCGACGCGCAAGCAAAGCACGGTTATCGCCACGGTAAACGGCACCCATATAATAACATGAACCCAAAACTGCGGACGAAAAGCTGCATCAACCATGATGGCCAGGAAAATCACCAGCGCGCCGATTACCATGGTCAGTAAAGCCGCGGGGCCGTCGCCCACGTTAAAACTGTTAAAATCTAAACCGCATTTACCACAGCGGTCGGCAAATCTTGCTGTGCCGGCAAACATCGTTTTCGCACCGCATTTAGGACAAAGACCAAAAAGAGCGGCCTTGGCAATGCCCGGCCGCCCTGGTTGATTTTTTATGTCAGGCATCGCCGAGCCTAAGCGTGAACTGGCGCACCCCATCCACCCCAAACGTAGATGACAATGAACAGGAATAGCCAGACGACGTCGACAAAATGCCAATACCATGCCGCTGCTTCAAAACCGAAGTGCTGCTGCGGCGTGAAGTGCCCCTTATAAGCGCGCGCCAGGCAGACAATCAAAAAGATTGTACCGACAAGAACGTGAAAGCCGTGAAAGCCAGTCGCCATAAAGAATGTCGTGCCATAATTCACACCGGCAAAGGGAAATGGCGCTTCGGCATATTCGACTGCTTGTAGCGTGGTGAACAGAATTCCAAGGATGATCGTCAGCCACAATCCCTTTTTCAACGAGTCATTCTCGCCAACCCCGATGACGCCCCATAGACCCTTCATTTCGCCGCCGCGTTGACCGTGGATCAGCGCGTGATGCGCCCATGTTACGGTAGTGCCGGAACACAAAAGGATGAGCGTGTTAAGCAGAGGCAGCTTCATCGCATCGAGCACTTCAAGGCCTTTTGGTGGCCATTGCAGCAACGCCGCCGCTCCCTCCTGACCGATCAAATTAGATATCGTAAAGGCATGCGTTTCAGCGTCCTTTACAACTTCCAACGGCACGGGGAACAAAGAGAAATCGAACCAGGCCCAGAACCAAGCAACGAAAAACATCACTTCTGATGCTATGAACAATATCATGCCATAGCGCAGGTGAAGCTGGACGACGGGAGTGTGGTCACCGGCATGCGCTTCGTTAATGACGTCCGCCCACCATGTGTAGAAGGTGTAGAAAATGCCGATCAAACCAAGTCCGAAAACCAGTCCGCCATATCCACCAAAAACTTTTGGCTGGAACATCATCACCATACCGAAAAACATCGTCAGCGCAGAAAATGACCCAAGCAGCGGTGTGATGCTAGGTGGCAGAATGTGATAATCGTGGTTTTTGGCACCGGCCATGGTGGATTTCCCTGTGACTTATGGGTCGTTTGATGTGAGTCCTTAGCTTCCCTTATCCTGCTGGTCCACAGGGTAAAAGGTGTAGCTGAGGGTAATTTCTTCGATATCTTTGGTCTCGGGATCAGTCATGATTTTCGGATCGACATAAAAGAGGACCGGCATCCGGACTTGCTGACCGGGCTTCAGCGTCTGCTCGGTAAAACAGAAACACTGTATTTTGTTGAAATATTTGCCAGCCAGCTCGGGCGTTACGTTGAAAGTCGCGGTGCCAGTCACTGGTTCGTCAGACAGATTTTTGGCAAGGAAGATCGCCATATCTTTGGCACCAATACTAACGGTGTCGGTCGGCCGTTCGGGCTTGAACTCCCAAGGCAGACCGCCGCGATGGTTGGCATCGAAACGAATAACAATCGGTGTGTTAGTGGCGACAACAGTTGCTGCCACCGCTTGGTCGACACGCATCGTAGTTCCGCCGAAGCCGGTCACCTCACAGAATATCCGGTACAGTGGGACGGCAGCAAAGCCAACCCCGACCATGGAAACGGCAACAGCACCGGCCATCAACGCCACGCGAAGGTTGGACGGCGCTGCCATCACCAGAAGCCGATCTTTGCCACGGTAATTGCGAAGAAAAGCACGCACATCCCGATCAGCAAAATTGCCGTGATCCGAGATCTTCCGGCCTGACGCCGCCGGATCAAACGCGTTTCTTCCAGCGTGTAGGGGGTTTGTTCTGGAGTTGTCATGAAATTAGCATCCGATCGGCTGCCATAACGGCGAACAGCAGGAACAGGTATGAAATGGAATAGCCGAACAGCCGCTTTTCGGGTTTCATCGCCGACGCCTCGGTCGCTGCATTCCGCCATACCGCAAATGCCAGCACCAAAAATAAGGTACTCAAAATGGTGGCGGCAGCACCGTAAACCCAGCTGGTCATGCCAAGTGCATAGGGCGCAATCGCAACGGCAGCCATGGGGAAGCTGTAGGCGAAAATCTGGTTGCGCGTGGCTTTCTGTCCAGCGACAACCGGCAGCATAGGTACGCCAGCGGCGGCATAATCGGCCTTCATAAAGAGCGCCAATGCCCAAAAATGTGGCGGCGTCCAAAGAAATATGATTGCGAAAAGCAACAACGGCAACATGGTTACATCGCCTGTCACCGCCGTCCAACCGATGATTGGCGGAAACGCTCCGGCAGCGCCGCCGATGACGATATTCTGCGGCGTAAACCGCTTGAGCCAGATCGTGTAAACCACCGCATAAAAGAAGATCGAAAAGGCCAGGATCCCCGCTGATAGCCAGTTGACCGCCATACCCATGATAACCACGGCAAATCCTGAAAGACCGACACCGAAATGCAGTGCTGCCTGTCGATCCATTCGACCGGCCGGCAGCGGACGTCGCGAAGTCCGCACCATTTTTCCATCGATGTCATACTCATACCACTGGTTGAGCGCGCCAGACGCACCGGCGCCCGCCGCAATGCACAGGATCGCTGTAAACGCGATTACCGGATGAATATCGCCAGGCGCCGCTAACAATCCGCACAATGCGGTGAACACGACGAGACTCATCACCCGGGGCTTGGTAAGCGCCCAGAAGTCACGCCAATCGGCGGGTATAATAATCTCGCGTGTAACGGTCGTCATATTCGGTTCCGGTCCCGCGCTTGCAGTGCGGTGCAGCGACCCGCCGCCGGTTACTTGATAACCGGCAGCGTTTCGAACTGATGGAAGGGAGGAGGGCTCGACAGCGTCCATTCGAGAGTCGTAGCGCCTTCACCCCAATAGCTATCCTCTGCCTTGCGTCCGGCAACAAATGCCCAGAACACATTCACAAAGAAAATAATCACGCCAACGCCCATGATCGCATAGCCATAGGATGCGATTTCATTCCAATAGGCATACGCTTCGGTATAGTCCGGGTAGCGACGCGGCATTCCGGCATTCCCCAAAAAGTGCATCGGGAAGAACAACACATTTACGCCGATGAAGAAGAACCAGAAATGCAGATGGCCGAGCGTTTCGTTCAAATGCCGTCCACTCATTTTTCCGAACCAGTAATAGAAACCGGCAAAAAGCGAGAAAACTGCACCGAGTGACAGCACATAATGGAAATGGGCGACTACATAATAAGTGTCGTGAAGATTGTCATCGAGACCGCCATTGGCCAGAACGACGCCTGTGACGCCGCCAACGGTGAACATGAAGATGAAACCCATCGCCCAAACCATCGGTGTTTTAAAACTAACAGATCCGCCCCACATCGTCGCAATCCAGCTGAAAATCTTGATGCCCGTTGGCACCGCGATCACCATCGTTGCGGCAGTAAAGTACATTTTCATGTCGACGCTCATGCCGCTGGTGAACATGTGGTGCGCCCAAACGACGAAGCCCACAACGCCAATCGCAACCATCGCATAGGCCATGCCAAGATAGCCAAAAACTGGCTTGCGACTAAACGTAGCAACGATCTGGCTGATGATGCCAAAACCCGGCAATATCATGATGTAGACTTCGGGATGGCCGAAAAACCAGAACAGATGCTGATAAAGAACAGGGTCACCGCCGGCCGCTGCATCGAAAAATGCGCCACCGAAATTACGATCAACAAGCAGCATCGTGATTGCAGCAGCGAGTACTGGTAATGCCAGCAAAAGCAGAAACGCAGTTACCAGAACCGACCATACAAAAAGTGGCATTTTATGAATAGTCATGCCCGGCGCGCGCATGTTGAAAATCGTGGTAATGAAATTGATAGCGCCCAAGATGGACGCTGCGCCCGCGAGATGAAGCGAGAAAATCGCCATATCTACCGCAGGCCCAACCGATCCCGATGTCGAAAGCGGTGCATACACGGTCCAACCGGTCCCCGCCCCCAGGCCTGTACCGCCGGGTACGAAGCTCGAACCCAGAAGCATGATGAAAGCCACTACGGTCAACCAGAATGAGATATTATTCATGCGCGGGAACGCCATATCCGGCGCGCCGATCATTAGTGGCACAAACCAGTTACCAAATCCACCGATCAGGGCAGGCATTACCATGAAGAAAACCATGATTAGGCCGTGCGCGGTAATCAATACGTTCCACATATGTCGTGCTTCATCGAGCGAGGCTTCCTTGCCTGCCATGAACGATGCCCAGCTAGTCAAATGCTGGATACCGGGCTCGGCAAGTTCAAGCCGCATCAAACCAGAAATCGCACCGCCGACAATCCCCGCGCAAATTGCGAAGATCAAATAGAGAGTCCCGATGTCTTTATGGTTCGTCGACATGAACCAGCGGGCAAAAAACGCCGGTTTGTGGTCGGCGTGCGAATTGTGATCATGAAAATCAGCGGGGGTTGCAGCGATGGTGGTCATGGCTTTACCTTCTTACTTTGATGGTGCTGCGGCTGGCGCAGTTATGTCGGCGTCGGTTGCGGTCCCGGCAGGAGCTACCGGACGGGCTACTGTCTCGCCTTTCGGCGCGATGGCAGCTGGCAGTGGTTGGTTTGGTCCGGGCATAGTGCCGCCCTGTGCCTTTACCCAAGCGGCGAACTGCGCCGGTGGCAGTGCCTCGACAGCTATGGGCATATAACCATGGCGTGCGCCGCACAATTCTGAACATTGCCCGAAATAGACGCCGGGCTTGGTGATGGTCAGCGATTTCTCATTAAGCCGACCTGGCACTGCATCTAGTTTGAACCAAAGCGACGGAACGGCAAAGGCGTGAATGACATCGGCAGCCGTGGTCTGGATTCGAAGTTCGACACCGGCTGGCACAACCATGCGGTTATCAACGGCCATCTGATCAGGACCGTCATTATCGGTCCGGAAACGCTCGCCTTTCGCAACATCGCCTTGCTCCTGAAGCATGTTCGACACCACTTCAAACCCGCCATGGTCGGGATAAGTATATCCCCAATACCACTGATAACCTGTGACCTTAATCGTAACCGCGTCTTTCGAAGCAGGCTTAAACTGCTTGGCCAGCAGATCGAGTGAAGGAACCGCGATGCCGAGAAGTATCAATACCGGCACCGCCGTCCAGATCACCTCGATAAAAGTATTATGTGTCGTTTTCGAAGGCACGGGATTTGCTGCACGCCGAAACCGGATAATGATAAAGAACAGCAACCCGAGGACGAACAGAGATATTACTACGATGATAGGCAACAGGATCGCATTGTTAATCCAATGCGCATACTGGCCATTTTCACTAAACTGCTCTTGAAAATCCATTTGCTTGTCGACCGGCATGCCAATGCCTGGAGTCGGCTTCATCGGGGTGTAGCCAGGCAGCGAACCGTCCAACGACTTTGGTGCAGCGGCTGCGTCTGCGGGTACACCCGCAGTTGACGTTACGGTCTGCTGGGGCTCAGCAGAAACAGGCGCGGCATCGACTTGCGCAACGGGCGCTGGCGCCGGATCCACGGTCTGTGCTGACAACAGCGCAGGCGTCGTCGCAAGCGCAAGAAAAACCAAAATATTCTTCAACATATTCATCAACTTGGCCCCATGTCGTTGGTGCGGCGCGCTGAATTCGCGCTAGACTGTCCGGATAATGGTCCGACACGTCAAGCGCGGCTTATAGTAACGCTTACCGCAAGCCTCAAGCCGTTGCCCATAGATTTTATGGATTTATTCGCAAGCATTTTCCACCTATTGCCACTTGCAAGTCGCCTCACACAGGTTGCAAAAAATATAAAGGTAACAATTCTCCTATGACCGAAGACGAAATCCTATCGGAATTCCGGGCTGCTGAGGCCTTGCTGGAAGGGCATTTCCTGCTCTCATCTGGGCGGCATAGCGCGCACTATCTGCAATGCGCTCGCTTATTGATGAATCCAGAGCGGGCAGGCCGGATCGCAATGGCAATCGTTCAGAACATCCCGCGCGAAGTCAGAAGCGAAATCCAGGCGGTGGTGTCTCCCGCAATGGGCGGCATCATCATCGGCCACGAGATGGGCCGGGCGCTTGGGGTCGACGCAATGTTCCTTGAGCGGCCCGAAGGCGCATTCGGATTGCGTCGGGGCTTCGTATTGGCAAAGGGCACCAAGGTGCTGATGATGGAAGATATTGTTAC
>JBKJLZ010000096.1:0-5041 GCA_046596705.1 Sphingorhabdus sp.
AGGCGGCAATGTCACCGCAACACTGGCAAGCGCCATGTCAGCTTCGGTATCGCGCTCGGTACCCAGAATATCGACTCGATTACCGACCGTTGGTGTATTGTTTTTCTTACCCGCATCGCCGCGCACGCTGTCGAGAACAGCGCAGCCGCCGAGCATGCTAGATGCGGCCAATGCTAACAATAATTTAGACGCTGTGTTCACTTGGTCACTCCCCATTAGCAGCTGTTTTGGCCGCTTCCGATGCAGCATTGCGCTTTTCATCAACCTGAACGGCATCGACGCCCAGCGCCCCTGCCATTTGCTGCGCCCGGCTGCGCAGGCTTTGCGGAATACCGTCCTGCTTTGCAATCTGGGCAAAAATTGGGCCGGCCAGATTGTCTTTGCCCATTTTCATATAGGCAATCGCGGTCATTTCCCCGGCACTGCCGAACCATGGATTGCCCGATTTTGCGAGCGGCTTCAGGCGGTCAACCACGGCCTGCGGTGATAATGTGTCAAATTCGGCGCTGGTCTGGCGAATGAGCGCAATATCGCGAAATGCCTGCGGCAGCGTCGCGTCGCCTGCTACTTTTGCATAAATGGCGACAGCTTTTTTTGTTTCGCCATCTTCACCGAGCAAATTGGCCTCGACGAGTTGCGCCATGGCGCGGTAACCCGGTTGGTCGGCTTTAGCCAGTACCGCCAGCGTTGCGCGGCCGCCCTTTTCGTCGCCGGCGCGCAGCTTGTCCATCGCCTCGACAAATTCTTCGCTTTGCTTGTCAGCTGCTGTTTGCAGTTGATTTTGATAAACGATCCAGCCGCCAAAAGCCAAAAGCACTGCGACCAGAGCGACCAGCAGCCAGCGGCCATAGCGAGTCCAGAAGCCCGTCAGGTCACTTGCGCGGACCGCATCGTCTACTTCACGTAAAAATGCTTCATCGCTACCCGAACGATCCTTCTCCGGGCGCTTTTCAGTCGGTGTCAAAGCCAAAAGGGCCTCCGAAATTAATGCTAAGTATTTGTCGATGCCGTCCTTAGCGGCAGTCGCAGCGATAGGCCAGCCCTAGCAGGCACGCGAGTTATTCCGGCTGATAGAGCTGGTCCGCACTGGGGAAGCTTCGGTCGCGGACTTGTTCGGCATATTGACGCACTGATTCCTCGACCATCCCCTGCATCGCGCCAAAGCGCTTCACGAATTTTGGTGTGCGTTCGAAGAGGCCAAGCATGTCTTCAGTTACCAAAACCTGACCATCGCACTGCGCCGACGCGCCGATCCCGATAGTAGGACAAGCGATTTTGTTGGTGATCTCAATGGCAATCGGCTCCAGCACACCTTCGATAACCATGGCGAAAGCGCCAGCATCGGACATCGCGACTGCGTCTTCGACAATGGATTTGGCTTCCTCCGCGCTTTTGCCACGCACACCATATCCGCCGAGAATGTTGACCGCCTGTGGGGTCAAGCCAACATGCGCCATTACCGGTATACCTCGCGATGTGAGAAACTCGACAGTGGGCGCGAGCACTTTGCCACCCTCCATCTTGACTGCGGCAGCACCCGTTTCTTTCAATAGCCTCGCGGCATTGGTAAACGCCAGTTCGGGTGTTGCTTCATAACTGCCAAAGGGCATATCGACGACCACAGCCGCGTGATAGCTGCCGCGCACTACAGCGGCCCCGTGAGCGCACATCATTTCCATCGTCACCGCAACAGTATGCGGCAAGCCGTAAATCACCTGTCCAAGCGAATCGCCGACCAGTAACATGTCGCAATGGGGATCGAGCAACTGAGCCATGCGGACGGTATATGCGGTAAGCATGACCAACGGTTCGCCGCCCTTGCGTTGCCGAATGCGCGGAACCGTCAACCGCTTCATCGGCGACGGCGTCGGGTTTGCGCGGCTGGTGGATTTATCGAAGGTGAGCGTTTGCGGGCGTGTGGACATATGGGTGGTCCTTACCAGAGAGTTTTAACAGGGTAACGGTGAATTTCACGATCTTTGGTAACCAGCGTCAGGTCATGATGTATCGCTTGCGCGATCAGCATGCGGTCGAATGGATCCCGATGGATGAGCGGAAGCGATTCTGCGTACGGAAATACGTCAAAGTCCAGACCAAGCTTGGTATGAGGCATTCGGTTGATCAAGACATCGAATTGAACCGGGAGGTTCTCCGTTCTCAATCTCCTTTTTTGGCAATATTCCCAAGCCGACACGACACTGATATATGACAAGGCGCCATCGTCACTGAAGATCGTACGCACAGCATTGGAAACTTTGGCGGGATCCGTCGCAAGCCATATGACGACGTTGGTATCGAGCAAATACAAGCTCAAAAACCCTGGCTAAACGAATCCAGTTCTTCCTCGGTATAAGTGGGACCGATAAACTCATCTCCTGCAGTTGGTGGAAACTGCGTTTCGAAACTTCCGATCCAGGCGGCCCATTGCTTCTTGCGTTCCGCAACCAAACGCTCTTTTTCGGCATCGACCGCTTCTTCGAGCGCCAATATCCGTGCTACAGGTTTGCCCGCTTTGGACAAAATAACCTCTTCGCCACGCAGCGACGCGGCGATTAGTTCGGACAAGCGATTTTTGGCTTCGCCAATATTCACGTGAATACCCATAACTTGGCCAAGTTAGCTTGGCTAAGCTGTCGGGTCAACGGAATTGCCTTTCATGCTTTATCAGCCTCCTGCTTGGCTTTGGCCGGCGGTCAATTTCCAGATAGTGACGTTAGTGCTTAGTTATTGCGCACCGTAACCGCCTGCGCCGGGTTATCGCTGAATATGCCGTCAACGCCAACCGCAAGAAAGACGCGGATTTCGCCTTCCAAGTCGCCATTGGCTGCTGGATTGATGCCCGATTTTTGCCCGAGCGGCAGAAAGTAATTTTCGCGGCGGAAGGTCCATGGATGGACTGCAAGTCCGAGTTTGTGAGCATCTGCCACCAAGGTGGTTGGCTCGCCCAAATTGCCGAGCAAGGTACGCGGGATGACGAGCGCCTTGTTCGGGCCAACGCCGTCGGCATAGGTGGCGATTGTCTTCAAGCCCTCGGCAGTTGCCATCGCGGGATAGGCAAGGTCGGCACGGTCGGCGGGGCTGCCCTTTTCGTCCATTAGCTGGATCAGGCGTAACTTCGTCTTGCCGCGCAACGCCTTCAGATTTTCGACTTCGAACGACTGAATAAAAACCGGTGCGGTCTTTTCGGTATGTCCATATTTGGTTAGCAGCGCGAGCAACGGTGCTTCATGCGGCAGCCCGATTGAGGCAAAATAGCTCGGGTGCTTGGTTTCGGGATAAACGCCGACGTCGCGTGCCTTGGCGAGTTCCAGTATCTCGTCGAAGGTCGGCACCTCGAACTGTCCGTCATAAGCCATATTGGATTTGCGAAGTTGCGGCAGCCGCTCTTTGGCGCGCAGGGTTTTCAGCTCGGCTAGCGTAAAGTCTTCGGTAAACCAGCCGGTCATTTTCTGCCCGTCAATCGTCTTGGTTGCCTTGCGCGCGGCAAATTCCGGCTTCGCCGCAACGTCGGTGGTTTCCGAAATCTCGTTCTCATGCCGCGCGACGAGCACCCCGTCCTTGGTCAGCACCAGATCGGGTTCGATGTAGTCTGCGCCCTGTTCGATGGCGAGCTTGTAAGCAGCAATCGTATGTTCAGGCCGTTCTCCCGAAGCACCCCTATGCGCAATGACGATGGCTTGGCCTTCCAGAGGTTTCGGCATGGCTTGGCTTTCGGCTGCTGAGCAAGCGGTGAGAATGGAGGCGATAAGGAGCGGGAGCAAGCTGTTCATTTATTCGCTATTTCTGCGGCACATTTCATCATGATGACAAAGGGCATGGCGCAGGGTGGATCACCCGACTTCAACGCCTTTCCAAAACGCAATGCGGTCGGTTATCTCGCTCGCCGCATCTTTTGGCTCGGGATAGTACCAGGCAGCATCCTTGTTGGTTTGCCCGTCGACGATAAGCGAATGATATTTCGCCGTGCCCTTCCAACCACACACCGATGTCGTGGCGCTGCCCTCCAGATATCTGGCATCGACAGAATCGCGTGGAAAGTAATGATTGCCTTCAACGACGACGGTATCGTCGGACTTTGCTATGATCGTTCCGTTCCAGCTTGCAGTGGTCATTTGGTGTCCTCGGCTCAGAATTTATTTGCGTCGTAGATTTCCGGTTTGAAGCCGATTAGCAAAGCGTCACCTCCTTCGACAACCGGGCGTTTGATCATCGAGGGATTGGCCAGCATCAGTGCAATCGCCTTGGCTTCGTCGATGTCGGCCTTCTCGGAATCGGCAAGCTTTTTGAAGGTCGTGCCAGCTTTGTTAAGCAGTTTCTCCCAACCAGCTTCCTTGGCCCAGCGCTTCAGGTCGGCGGCTTCGATGCCGGCTTTTTTGAAGTCATGAAAATGATAGTCTACGCCCCGACCATTCAGATAGGTCCGCGCTTTTTTAACTGTGTCGCAATTCGGGATGCCGTATAATGTAATTGCCACGACTATCTATTCTCCGGTTTAACGTCGATACTGCTTTGACCAACGTCGAGCCGACAGGCAAGTAACAAAAAAAGGCGGCATATCGTTGTTGATACGCCGCCCGATAAATGTTGTTTTAGGCCCGATTAATTGCGGACGAATTGACCGCGAATCGCGCCATTGGGATAGTCAGTTGTTGCGATTTGAACGAAATAGGCACCCGGTGAATTTTCGAATGAATCTTCGCGCCATTCAGCCCGGCCGACGCAGTTTTTCCAGCCGCCTTCATTAGCTTGCTTCATACGCAACACGACGGGGCCAGTCGACCCCCGTGCACCGCGATTAATGGTAACAGATGTAATCGGACCAAGGTTACGGATATCGTTAAGGTCATAGCAAACCTGGTTCAGTTCGTCGGCAACCGTCAATTCGGCTTTCGCATAACCGTCGCTGTCGCCGCGTGAACTGACTACTTGCGCCGCGTCAAGCGTGGCATATCTGGTTTCCGCGACTGCTTCGGCAACCGCTTCTTCAACTGTGGCGCAGCCGCTTAGTCCAATGGGAGCTATCGCTGTTGCACAGCACAAA
>JBKJLZ010000199.1:0-3479 GCA_046596705.1 Sphingorhabdus sp.
CTGAGACCCGTATCCCAAGTGTAGACATCCCGGTCAGCGCATGGTTTGATTGCTTCAATTGTCCGGATAGTAATTGGTTTATTCGCCATATTGATTACTCTCTCACGTAATCGCCACGTAATCATTTGTCGGAAAACCGTAGCGTAAGTTAAGGTAGTCCACGGCTGGATTAATCCAACCGTTTCAAGTCCTTGAGAGTATATTGGAGTAGATTATCGCAGCATTAGAAAGCACCCAAAGGGCCACTCTTAATCAGCGGGTCGTGGGTTCGAACCCCTCAGCGTCTACCATTTTTTCAGAAACTTAAACCGACAGCACCGGCCACACCGTATAACTACCTATCTGCGGTTTACTGATCTTTAGACGTCTGGTTGCAGAATTCGAGGGATGCAGAGATCCGATCTCGCCCCCCTTGCCGCTGAGGCCCTCGACAACTTGGGACAGGGCGTTTGGGCCATACTCCCCAAAGGCCGTTGGACTGTCTTGTGGAGCGATGGAATGGTTGATATCTGCGGGCTTCCCCGCGGGTCCGAACCGCCCAACAACGAGAATGTCTTCAAACTAACCCACCCCGACGATGCCAACTATGTTGCTCGGCAATGGGCACATGTTCTTAAGACTGGCGGACCCCATAGCTGGCGGGAACGCGCTCTGAGACCCAGCGGAGAAATTCGCCATGTCATCGTCAAGGCGGTGCAGCTGCCTCCCGACAAAAAAATGGAGAAACCTGGCTGCTGGGAACGATGAACGATGTTACCGAGCTCGTCGACACAAACCGGCTCGTTGAATCGGAGCGGGCATTCCGCTTCGTGGCCGAGAACATTCGTGACGTGGTGTTGCGAACTTCGGCCGACGGAAAAATTGAGTTTGTCACACGCTCGGTCAAGCACTTGCTTGGCCGGGAACCCGAAAGTCTCGTTGGGACTTATGCCAGCAACTTGGTCCATCCCGAAGATGTCGAGCGGGTCAGTGCGGCACTCCGAGCGCAGCTCGCCGCGCGGCGCCAGGTGCGCGAGGGAACAAACGAATACCGTGTGCTTAAGGCGGACGGACAGCCAATTTGGATCGAAAGTTCGCCCAGGCTTGTGTTCGACGCCAACGACAACTTTATTGGTTGGGTAGACGTTGCCCGTGACATTACCCAGCGGCGCGCTGCGGATGCCCGCATCGCGCATATGGCGCGCCACGACTCTCTCACGGACCTACCAAACCGCGTCGAATTCGACGAGCATCTGGCGCAGGCGCTGTCCCGGAGCGGCGGGAGGCGACGGCTTGCAGTGCTTTGCCTCGATCTCGACCGGTTCAAGGCGGTTAACGATACGCTCGGCCACGCTGCCGGGGATGCGCTTTTGATCCAGGTGACAAAGCGCCTCCTGGCCAACGTTCCGGCCGACCGAAGTCTTGTCGCGCGGATTGGGGGGGACGAGTTCGTCCTTTTCGTGGCCGGCGCCGGTCCTGAGGAAGCCAGCATACTTGCAGCGGACCTGATCGACAGTATCGGTGCGACTTATGAAGTTGAAGGCCAGGCAGTCAACATCGGGCTTAGCGTCGGCATTGCGCTTGCGCCGCGCGACGGAAAGGACCCGCAGGGGCTCGTCCGCACCGCCGACATGGCGCTTTACCGCGCCAAGGCTGAAGGGCGCGGTACCTTCCGGTTCTTCGATGCCGAGATGGGGGTACGAATTCAGGAGCGGCGCAAGCTGGAGATGGAGCTCCGCAGGGCCCTTGTCGAAGGCCAGTTCCAGCTCGATTTCCAGCCGCTTATTGATGTCGCATCGGGCCGTATTGTCGCAGCCGAGGCGCTGGTCCGCTGGCGAACGGGTGAGGGGCAACTTATCCCGCCCGACGAATTCATTCCCTTGGCCGAGGAGATTGGACTGATCATCCCGCTGGGCCAATGGATCCTTCAGCACGCTTGTCGGGTCGCCGCAACCTAGCCGGAGCATGTGCGGTTGGCGGTGAACCTGTCGCCAGTTCAGTTCCGCCATCCGGGGCTGGTGAGTGTCATCACTTCAGCTCTGTTCAATGCCGGGCTTAGCGCAGACCGGCTCGAACTGGAGATCACCGAGGGGGTCCTCATGCAGAACGATCTGGCGACCGTGAACATGCTGCACCAGCTCAAGGCTCTCGGCGTTCGCATCGCGCTCGATGATTTTGGCACCGGCTATTCCAGTCTGAGCTATCTACGCTCGTTCCCTTTCGACAAGATCAAGATCGATCGATCGTTCGTGGCTGACATGGAAAGTCGTGCAGACGCAGCGGCAATCGTCCGGGCGGTCGCCAATCTGGGGACAAGCCTGGGGATGACGACGACAGCGGAGGGGATCGAGACGCAGGCCCAGCTTGACCGGCTGCGCGCCGAAGGCTGCACTCAGGTGCAGGGCTTTCTGCTCAGCCGCCCGCTTGATGCGCTGAAGTTCCGCGCGCTTTTGAGCAAGGAGCACGTCAACAGCCTCGCCGCGTGACTGGCTTTACGGACATCTACACACCAGAAGCCCCTGAGCCACGGTCTGCCGAAGAAGCGAACGGGGTGACGCCGCTAGTCAACGGGCTTCGCCGGCTGGTCAACGCTGGACCATGCTGCAAATAAAGCTCACCGAACCGCTTCTGCGCCTACGTCACGCTAAAGTGCCGGCTAACGGGAGCCCGGCAAAGAAGCTTCAAATAGTTTCTGGGCCGCGAGCACTGCGGTCGGAGCATTTGGTGCAGTAGAGTCGGCTCCCATTGCCAATGCCAGCGTCGGGTTTTCGGTGAACATCGGGCCGCCAACCATCACCCCGATTGATTGATTTTTGGAACGCCTACGCACTTCTATGATGACTGCCTTCAGCGCATCCAATTGCTCATTCGATCCTGCAGCCAGACCAATCACCGCGAACCAGCTGCGGCTAACCCAATCTAATATTGCATCAGCGCTGCCCGAATATTCGGTTTCGACCTGCCAACCCGCCGCGGATAATAGCTTCTCGATCATCGAGGCACCGAAAGAATGCTGATTGCCTGGTGCCGTGGTCATCAACACCTGGCGGCGGGTTCCAATCTGCGGCAGATGATATGTGTCATTGAAAATTGAGAGAAGCTGTTGAAGGCGGGCAACGCCGAGCGTGACATCAACAAAATCGCATCGGTCGTCATCCCACAATTTGCCCAAATGACGAGCCGTTGGCTCAAGCAATTCGGTGTACAATGTTTCCATCGACAGACCTCGATCGCGAAGCACCGTGACATAGGTAGCGGCCGCTTCCAGATCGTCGCCAAGCACGATAGCCGCGAGTGCGCTGATATCGGCTCCACTCGGCGCCAGCGCTTCGATCAATGGCTCGACAGGCAGGTCAGGCAATATTTCGGTGTGCAGACGGAGGAGTCGGGGAATGATTTCGTCGGAGACAAACCGAGCTAGATCGAGTTGGCGGATGGCAAAGTCGTTACGTTGAAAAATTTCCGGCGCGACGAAATGTTGTTGAAAAAGATGAAGGCCT
>JBKJLZ010000042.1:0-13652 GCA_046596705.1 Sphingorhabdus sp.
GATATCGACGCGGTGGTGAAGCGTTCGCGCGGGGTGGCCAAGCAACTTAATCAGGGCGTCACGCATCTGATGAAGAAGAACAAGATCACCGTCCATATGGGCGACGGCAAGCTGACCGCCGCGAACAAACTGACCGTCACCAAGGATGGCAAAACCGAAGAGCTGACCGCGAAGAATATCATCCTCGCCACCGGCGCGCGCGCGAGAGACCTGCCATTTGCGCCTGCAGACGGCAAGCGCATCTGGACCTATCGCCACGCGATGGTGCCGCCCGAAATGCCGAAAAAGTTGCTGGTCATCGGATCGGGCGCAATCGGCATCGAATTTGCCAGTTTCTACAATGACATGGGCGCGGAAGTGACCGTGGTTGAAATGCTCGACCGTATCGTGCCGGTCGAGGACGCCGATGTCTCAACTTTCCTTGAGAAAGCCTTGAAAAAGCAAGGCATGGCGATCATGACCGGGGCAGGCGTCGAGGAACTCAAAGCCACCGCTACCGGCGTTTCCGCCAAAATCAAGAGCAAGGACGGCAAGGTCGCCGTGTCAGAATTCTCCCATTGCATCGTCGCCATCGGCATCGTCCCCAACACCGAAAATATCGGGCTTGAGGCGTTGGGCGTCGAAATGGACCGTGGTTTCCTGAAAACCGACCCCATGTGCTGCACGAACGTCCCCGGCCTGTGGGCCATCGGCGACATCACCGCGCCGCCCTGGCTGGCGCACAAGGCAAGCCATGAAGGCGTAATCGCCGCCGAAGCGATTGCAGGCGGCCATCCGCACTCGATGGACCCGCTCAACATCCCGGGCTGCACATACTGCCACCCGCAAGTCGCCAGCGTCGGCATGACCGAAGCCAAGGCCAAAGAAGCGGGATATGACGTCAAAGTCGGCAACTTCCCCTTCATCGGCAACGGCAAAGCCATCGCGCTGGGCGAGGCGGAAGGCTTCATTAAGACCGTGTTTGACGCCAAAACCGGCGAATTGCTGGGCGCGCACATGGTCGGCGCTGAGGTCACCGAGCTGATCCAGGGCTACACCATCGGCAAGACGGCGGAACTGGTCGAATCCGACTTCATGCACACCGTATTCCCGCACCCCACATTAAGCGAAATGATGCATGAGAGTGTGTTGGGGGCGTATGGCAAGACTTTGCACATGTGATTGACGTAATGGGTAATAGGTATTACGTATTACCTATGGAAGAGACCAAATTAACGTCGAAGCATCAAGCGACAGTTCCGGCAGATGTCCGGACGGCTCTTGGACTTAAAGCCGGTGACACCATCGCTTGGGAAGTCGTGGACGGGGTTGCTCGCGTCCGCAAGGCCAAGGCCATTGACTGGGCATGGCATAAATTTGTCGAGCAATCATTGGCTGATGAATGGTTGAGTCCGGAGGACGAGGAAGCTTTTCGTGATTTGTGAAAGATATGACGTCGTAGTTGTCCCCTTTCCATTTACCGATAAAGCAGCAACGAAACGCAGACCAGCGGTCGCACTTTCAGACTATCATGATTTCGGCAGCGTGATTGGCCAGACTGTTTTTGCAATGATAACCCAGGCGGCCCGGTCGGAATGGCCGTTTGATCATGCAATTGCCGATTTTAACAGTGCGGGTTTAACAAAGACTAGCGTTGTCCGAATGAAGCTTTTTACGTTGGACAACCGATTAATTATCCGCCGCATTGGTAATCTCTCGGCGGCGGATCGCACAGATGTTGAACGCGCTTTTTTGGCCATGGTGGGAACCGACCACCGGCAAAAAATTATTACGGGTTGATGATTTGAAAATTGTTAGGAATATGACTTGAACCTGGCTGTACGCCTTCAGCTTGGGGCCGCTCTAAACTTCACGCTCGTCATCGCCTTGGGTTTCGCCGTCTCCGCAGGCTGGTTCCGTGAATTCGATTTTGCCGTTTCCCACGCGCTTAATATGCGGCGCGGCGTTTCGCCCGACTTGCTCATCCTGTTTATGCAAGGCGTCAGTTGGATTGGCGGCGGTGTGCAGCGTTATATAATCGTTGCCCTCCTTACCGTCGCACTGTGGCGCTGGTGGGGATGGGGTTCCGCGCTTGCGATGGGGGTGACCACATTAGTCTCGGCATTCATGTCAGAAGTATTAAAAGCCTATTTCGCCCGCCTCCGCCCCGACCTTGTTTCTCACCTCGATTTGCAGGTCTCTGCAGCCTATCCTAGCGGCCACGCCAATAACGCGGCGGTGGTTTACATCTTGTTCATCATGCTCGTACCGCAGGCACGACATCCTGGCTGGCAGCTAGCTGCGGCGACGATGATTTTGGTCACCGGGCTATCGCGCATCATGCTGGGGGTACACTGGCCAACAGACGTAATCGGCGGATGGCTGCTGGGCACATGCTTTGCGCTATTAGCTGCGAGTGTCGTCGCGCAGCACGAACATCAAAGCAGGGCTGCAATGCCGTCGATTCTCGCGCCCGGTGATGGAGATCACAGCTAGTCATCGAGGTTCGCTGCCGTGAGGAGCGGGCAGGGTCTGAAAAAACGTTGAACATCGGTACCCGACGAACTGGGGGCATGATCGGCAGAAAAATAAAGTTTTTGCTGTCCTACAGGCAAGGTTTTTGTCATCCTTCGTATCAAGAGATTATGGAAGGACAGAAAACATGAATGGGACTGTGAAGTTGCGCAGAAAACTGCGACTTTCGGCAATCGGCTTGGCTTGCGTTTTAGCGGGGCTGTCGCCATCGGTGCAGGCGCAAAATACGGTTATTACCGCCGACAAAATGATCGATGTCATGACTGGCAAAACGGTCGAATTTCCTGCTGTGTTCGTCGGCCCAGACGGCCGCATTACCAGCATTGCGGACTCGCGCACCGTTAAATGGGGCAGTGACGTCAAGCATATCGACCTGTCGGGAAAGACGATTTTGCCCGGTCTGATCGACATGCACGTTCATCTCGATTCGCCTGCCGATATTGGTGGCTATCGCGGACTTGAATTTACCGACAGCTTCTGGGGCATGACCGCAGTAGGTAACGCACAAGCGATGCTGAAAGCTGGATTTACCACCGTTCGCAATGTGGGGGCGGGCAACCGCAACGACATTGGCTTGAAGCAGGCAATTGCAAACGGGTACACTATGGGTCCGCGCATAGTTCCTGCGGGATTTGCGCTTGGCGCGACTGGCGGGCATTGCGACTCGACATTCCTGCCGCCCTCATTGGAGAAAGCCGAAAAGGAAGAAGGCATTGCCGACAGCCCCGACGAGCTTCGTTATCAAGTGCGTCGCCAGCGGAAATATGGCGCTGAGGTCATTAAAGTCTGCGCCACCGGCGGCGTATTTTCGAGAAATACCGAGCCAGGTCAGCAGCAACTGACCGAAAGCGAACTCCGCATCATTGCCGACGAAGCGCATCAATGGGGTTTGCGCGTTGCTGCTCACGCGCATGGCGCAGACGGTATCAAGGCCGCAATCAAAGGCGGAATCGACACCATCGAACATGCCAGCCTGGTCGATGACGAAGGCATCCGGCTAGCGGTCGAACGCAAGCAGCCGGTCTGGTTTTCTATGGATATTTACAACACCGATTACACTCAATCCGAAGGCGCGAAAAATGGCGTGCTCGAAGACAATTTGCGGAAAGACCGTGAAGTCGCGCAAATCCAACGCGATAACTTTCGTAAGGCGCATAAGGCTGGCGTAAAGATGGTGTTCGGTTCCGATGCCGGAGTTATGCCGCACGGGCAGGTCGGCGGCCAATTCAAAACCATGGTCGAATATGGAATGACCCCGTTGGAAGCCATCCGGGCAGCGACTCGCAACGGCGCAATGGCGTTGGGCCGGGAGAAAGATGTTGGCGCAATTGCGGTTGGACGTTTTGCCGATATTATCGCCGTAGATGGCGATCCGCTTGCAAATGTGCGCGAACTTGAAAGCGTCGACGCCGTGGTGAAAGGTGGAAAACTCGTCGAATAATTCAGCTTGTGTCAATCATCGCAGGTGCATTGATTGCCGTGCCTCGATTGTGATATTCATGAGGCGTAACGGCAAAAAAGCCGAACGAGAAAGCTGGGGGATACCGATATGTTGACTTTAGTCGCGGCAGCAATGTTGACCATGTTTGCAATGAAGGGCGACGCGCTCGACGATGCGCGCAAAGCCTATAATAATTGCATGATCGAAACGCACAATACTGCAGTAGGTGAAAAACAGTCGCCGAGTGCGTTCATAAGAACGTCCGAAACCGCCTGTACGGCTCAACGGACGGCCTATCACGCAACATTGGTTAAGGCGGAACGGTCTTACGGTTCAAACGCAAACGAAGCGGAAAAATACGCTAAAGAAGAAGTGCAAAGCTTGATCGACAGCGTCGTTTCCGCATTCAATGAAAATGCCGAAACCGGGGCAAAGCTCTCGCCCGAAAAATAGGTTTAGGCCAGCCGACCGAGTGCAAGGCCGCTTAGGCCTGATACAGCCAGCACAATCATGATATTCCATTTAACCCGGAATATCATGGTTGCCGCTGAAGCGGCTAATACAGCCGCCTGCCAGCTGAAACTCTGCCAATCTGGTTGCATGAGATGCAGGGGGCCGTAATTGACCTTGCCAACGCGGGTGAATAGCACATGCAATGCAAACCAAAGCGCCAGGTTGGCCATCACACCTACCACCGCAGCAGTGAGGGTAGACAAGCCACCCTTTAACCAGCTGGCGTTTTCCAAACGCTCCATCCAAGGCGCAAAGGCAAAAATCCAAAGAAAACAAGGGGCGAACGTTACCCAAGTTGTCAGCCCCGCACCGATGATACCGGCTACCAGCGGCAGGAATGGCTCTGGTGCCCGAAAGGCGGCGAGATAGCCGACGAACTGCGTTACCATGATCAGCGGTCCAGGCGTAGTTTCAGCAAGGCCCAGACCGTCCGCCATCTCGCCGGCTGACAACCAGCCAAAACCTTGCACCGCCTCCTGCGCCATATAGGCCAACACTGCATATGCTCCGCCGAAGGTGACCACAGCGAGCTGCGAAAAAAAGCTCCCGATGTCCCACAGCACATGATCAGGACCGACAGTCGTCCACACCAGCACCATCGGTGCGGCCCAGATCGCCGTCCAAAGCAACACGGTGCGTATTGTCTGCCCCCAAGGGGCAGGGCCGTTTGCTGCGGGGTTGTTAACCTGCTTCAACGCTATCCAGTCGGGCCGGCAATGTGCGACTAATATGCCCAAAGCACCAGCGCCGAGCACGATGATGGGGAAGGGTAGGTTAAACAGAAACAGTCCAGCAAAGGCTAGAAACGCCACGAACTTTTTAAAATCCGTATTAAGCGCCCGTCCGCCGATCCGGATTAACGCTTGGGCAACAATCGCCAGCACCGCGGCCTTGATGCCAAGAAACAACGCGGCGAACCAGTTGAGATTGGCTGCGTAAGCATAGAGGATCGAAAGCGCCAGGATTACCAGCGCGCCAGGGATTACAAAAAGCAATCCCGCGGCTAGCCCACCCTTTATACCATGGAATCGCCACCCGATCCAAGTCGCCAGCTGCTGTGCCTCCGGCCCCGGAAGCAGATGACAAAAGTTGAGCGCGTTCAAATATTCTTCTTCTTCGAGCCATTTGCGCTCATCTACCAGCTCATGGTGCATTAACGCAATTTGTCCAGCAGGGCCGCCAAAGCTTAGGCAACCAATTCGCGCAGAAACACGAACCAATTCACCGAAAGTAGGGGTGGAAGAATTTAACGCCATATGCTCCATGCCTTTAGCGCCCGCAGATGCGAACAGAAAAGACAACACTTGGGCGCGACACCTGACCGGGAGGTTGCTTTACCCCGATGGCTGATTGGTATCGTGACAATGGGAATATATGCAAGTTTTTAACGCTACCTTCATGGTTTTGTCTTTCATTATGCTGCAGTCACATCAATCATCGCATTTCCGAACTCCATGCTCACCAGTTCGATCATCGACAGAAATACATCGCAGTCGGGATTGCCTGGCCAGCTTTCACATATTTCAATTGCCCGCTTCTCAGTGTCGGCAAAAGTAAGATCGACGAAAACACCGTCTTGTAGCGACACCAAGTAGTGCCCCTGCCATCCTTGCTGAGCCCTAAGATGACTAGCGACCATCGCCGCGTAAGCTGCTCGCATGCGCTGTTCGTCAACGGCGGTCTTAAGGCGAAATCGAGCGATCTCTAAACCGTATGATTGTGTCGGAACTAAAGGCTGCTTGGAAGATGTAGAATAATGACCCATCGTTACCACGCGGCTCACCGTTGCTCGGAAGTTAGAAAATTGTGGCGCGTTGCCGACCAAGTGCGCTGTGTTAAGAGCATCATCTAAAGTAGCCCAAGTTACCAGATCGGTGCGCTGGCGCTCTTCGTTAATACTCGTAAGAGGAATCCAAGACAGAAAACCCGGGAGCATTTTTACGCGCTTCATTGCCAATGTCCGCTCCCTGTCGGCATCTGCTTTATCTCGAACATCATAAACCACTATCTCATAACAGGGATTCATCATCGCAAACTCCTTGGCTGATCCAAAGGGGCTGATACGTGATCGTTCCTGACAGATACTGTCAGCAATGTGCTATAGTCCGGTTATCATGAAGACACTTCGCCTTTTCGCCCTACTCGATCACCTGCGCACTGCGGCCGTTCCTATTTCCGCTGAGACGCTCGCGGAGACCTTAGAAGTATCGACCAGAACAATTTACCGCGACATGGCCACTCTTCAAACATTGGGCGCGCCAATTCGGGGAGAATCCGGTCTGGGATACCAACTGGAGAAAGGCTATTTCCTGCCGCCTTTGCACTTTAGCCCTGATGAGTTGGAGGCAATTAAATTAGGCGTTCATCTTGTTGAAGCCCGGGGCGACAGCGATCTAGTAGCAGCAGCGCGGAATGTTTCTGGCAAAATCAATGCAACTCTGCCTTATAAAGCGCAGGATAACTTCATGAATTTGCCGTTGCGGGCCGTGTCACGTAGGACGCAGGAAGCGCTGAGCGCAGGGGTATATCTCCCCTTGCTGCGGCGAACGATACGTAGCGCTGTCTCACTTGAGTTGAGATATCTCGACCTGCACGGCAGGGTTACCCAACGGATTGTGAAGCCATTAGGCCTGACTCTATTCGACTCACTTTGGCTACTGACGGCTTGGTGTGAAAAAAGGGATCGATTCCGTAACTTCCGTCTTGATCGGATCGAGTCTGCCGGTGAAACCGGATTAACTTTTCGGCACGAGAGGGGCCGCAGATTCGAAGATTATCTAAAAACACTGTGATCTCTTTGTTTTAGACGATCACTTTGGGGCATAATGCCATCGAAATTGGTGATTGGCGGACAGGGTGGGATTCGAACCCACGGTAAGCTTCCACCTACGACGGTTTTCAAGACCGTTGCCTTAAACCACTCGGCCACCTGTCCGCTGAAAATGCCCCTAGCCAGCTAAGTCTGCTCTGGCAAGCGCTGACGCATGGTCTGGCCGCCGCCGGAGCTCCGCAATTCAAAGATTACAACAAGCACAGAAGTGCGGTGGATGGAGGGCGCATAGAGTCAAAAGGGATTCCCAGGCCAGCGCTGATGTGTCACACTGCAATTGATCCGTTTTTTGAAAGATACAGGCATGGCGCAGCGATATTGGGTTTCCGCTTTGTTTGGCGCAACTGCATTTTGCCTAACGCAGGTGGGCAGTGCACAACTCACTTCTGCACCAGTACCCCCTATTGCGTCCGGGACAAGCGACATAGCCCCCTCCGTTGAAGATGGTTTTCGTCGATATCTTTCACAGGTTCGGGTTCGTGCCGCTCGCGAAGGTGTAACAGAGGCAACGCTTAATAAAGTGCTGCCCTCGCTTGCCTATAACGAACGGGTTGTGCGACTTGACAGGGCTCAGCCGGAGGGCGCTGCCAACGCCCCCATTCCTATGTTCGCCCCATATAAAGCCAAGCACGTCGACCAATCCCGAATTAGCCGGGGGCGCTCGAAATACACGGAGCTTCGTCCTTTGCTCGCTAGAATCGAGGCAGAAACAGGCGTTCCAGAAGAAATGATGATCGCCATTTACGGGCACGAAACCAATTACGGGACTGTAACCGGCAATTACAATGCGCCCGAAGCGTTGGCGTCGTTGGCCTATGAAGGGCGTCGGCGCGAGTTGTTTGAGGCCGAGCTTGTGGCAGTGCTCAAAATGATCGACCGCGGTGTCCCGCAATATGCAATTACCGGCAGCTGGGCGGGTGCGCTGGGCAAGCCGCAGTTTTTGCCATCCGTCTATTTGAAACTGGCGCGCGACGGCGATGGGGACGGCTACGCGGATATTTGGCGCAGCGAAGTCGATGCGATGACATCAATCGCCAATTATTTTGTCAATGCGGGTTGGCGCCGCGGCGAAGAATGGGGTTTTGCAGTTAACGTTCCTGCAGCATTCAATCGAGATGCAATAAAGGCACGCACTTTGGCACCGCGTTGTCCGCGTGTCTTCGCACGGCATAGTCAGTGGAAAACCATTGCCGAGTGGCGGCAGCTTGGTATCACGGCCCAGCGTGGTTTCTGGCCGAAGGACAATATGATGGCGATGCTGATCGAACCCGACGGCGTGGGCAACACGGCATATCTACTTGGCGGCAATTACCGGGTGATACTCGATTACAACTGTTCAAACTTTTACGCCCTTTCTGTAGGTTTGTTGGCCGACGAAGTACGCAATTAAGTGCCTATCGGTACTTTGATAACTGGCTAGATTACATCGCGATTAAAAATTAACTGGCGATAGCAGAACTGTCGCGGTTAAAGGTTCCTATGAACAAGACCATTGCCCTGTCAGCAATCAAATTATCTGCGCGATCATTTGGCGAACAATGCTAGGGCACTTTCTATCCATCGAGGGCGGCGAGGGTGTCGGTAAATCCACTCAGATCGCGGCGCTCGCTAACGCTATTCGCGATTTTGGCCACGACGTCATTCTGACCCGCGAACCTGGCGGCACACCAGGCGCAGAGGCAATGCGGCAGTTGTTGCTTGGTGGCACCAAAGAAAGATGGTTGCCGCGAGCAGAAGCCTTGTTGTTCGCTGCAGCCCGCAGCGATCATGTGGAGCGGCTCATCCGGCCTGCGCTAGAGAGCGGAAAATGGGTTATATCCGACCGCTTTTTGGACAGCAGCCGGGCATATCAGGGTGGTGGATCGGGACTTTCCGATGCGGATATACTGGCGCTGCACCAGATTGGTAGCAACGGCATACTCCCCGACCGGACTTTGGTCTTAAGGCTCGATCCAGCAGAAGCTACCCGCCGCGCCGTTATACGCGATGATAATCGTCCTGATCGTATCGGTGGTCGTGATGCCGCTTTTCATTCCGACGTTGATGTAGCGTTCTTCAGCTATGCGGAAAAAGATCCTGCACGTATTCGACTAATCGACGCGTCGGGCGAAGCGGCCGATGTAACCAACAGGTTGATCGACGAAATCTCAGACCTTTTAAAGCCCTTATGAACCATTTTTTTGGCCATGACGACGCGTGGCGGCAATTCTCGAGCGCCTTAGCCGGTGGAAAACTGCATCATGGCTGGATACTCGCCGGACCACGTGGAATGGGGAAGGCGGCTTTTGCATTGCGCGCGGCTGCTGCATTGGTTGATCCGGATGCTCAATATGGAAGCATGATCGCGCGCGGATCGCATCCCGATATATTGACCATTAAACGTTTGCCCAAGGAACCTGCAAAGGAAGGTGAAGAGCCTGATCCCGATGCCGAGTTGAAACGCAGCATCAGTATCGATCAGATTAGAGCTGTTCAAATGTCGCTTACCACTCGTCCAGGTTTAGCTGACAAACGGGCGGTGATCATCGACGCGGCAGACGATCTCGAACGCAATGGGGCCAATGCCTTGCTGAAATCGCTGGAAGAGCCACCTGCAGGGACATATTTTCTGCTGGTCAGTCATGCAAGCGATCGGTTGTTGCCGACTCTCCGTTCCCGCTGCCAATTGTTGCGTTTCGAGCCGCTGGCTGACGATGCAATGGCCACAGCACTTCGTACGATGGCACCCGAAGCAAACGACGCTGACATTACTTCACTTGTTCGCGCAGGTCACGGCGCGCCCGGTCAAGCGATTGATTTTCTTGGATTAGATATGGGGTCATTGGAAGACGCCATGACGTCAATCATCACATCGGGTGACAAAAGCAACGAATTGCGTAGCGGTTTAGCCGACCAACTCGCGCTGAAAGCTGCGCAACCACGCTATGAGGCTTTTCTGCGGCGTGCTCCCGCGTTGATTGCCGATACGGCTCGCCAGATGCACGCGACCGAAGTGTTTGCGGCAACCGAGGCCTGGCATAAGGCGAGTGCACTGGCAGTGCGCGCGGTGGCATTGAGCTTAGATAAACAAAGCGTCGTATTTCAAATGGGAAGCTTGCTGGCATCGCTCCAACCGCATAAGCAGGTGCGATAAAGCCGTTTCAAGAGTTTTTGATGTCCGAACCGTTCTACATTACCACTGCAATCGCATATCCAAATGGCAAGCCGCACATTGGCCACGCCTATGAAGCGATCGCAACTGACGCCATTGCGCGATTTCAGCGATTAATGGGCCGCGATGTCTGCTTTCTAACCGGCACTGACGAGCATGGGTTGAAAATGGATCAAACTGCTCGTGCTGCGGGCAAGGAGACGTTGGCACTGGCTGACGAAATGTCAGCGTATTTCAGAGAGATGTGCGCAAAACTTAATATCTCATTCGATTATTTCTGTCGTACTACATCGGAACACCATCACAAGGCTAGCAAAGCTATTTGGAGATTGCTGGAAGCTAAGGGCGATCTATACCTCGATCGTTACGAAGGCTGGTATTCCGTTCGCGACGAGGCGTTTTATGACGAAAAAGAACTAGTCGACGGAGAAGGGGACGCCAAGCTTTCACCACAGGGTACGCCGGTTGAATGGACGACCGAGGAAACATGGTTCTTCCGGCTTTCAAAATATCAAAAGCAACTACTTGCACTTTACAAGAAACAGCCTGATTTTATTCGACCCGATAGTCGCCGTAATGAAACCATCCGCTTTGTTGAAGGCGGATTGCGCGATCTGTCGGTATCACGAACGAGCTTTGACTGGGGAGTAAAGGTTCCGGGCAGCGAAGATCACGTCATGTATGTGTGGCTCGACGCGCTGACGACCTATATTTCGGGCATCGGTTTTCCCGACAATACAGAAGAATGGCGCAAATATTGGCCGGCCAGTGTACATATTATCGGCAAGGATATTGTGAGATTTCATGCAGTTTATTGGCCAGCTCTGCTGATGTCGGCAGGCCTTCCGTTGCCCAAACAGATATTCGGCCACGGTTTCTTGCTATCACGCGGCGAGAAAATGTCTAAATCACTGGGCAACGTCGTCGATCCTATAGCCTTGGCGGATACGTTCGGCGTGGACGCTTTACGTTACTTTCTGCTTCGCGAAGTGAGCTTCGGACAGGATGGAAGCTATAGCGCAGAAGCGCTTGTGACACGCTGCAATGCTGAACTGGCAAACAGCTTTGGGAACTTAGCGCAGCGTATTCTGAGCTTTATTTCCAAGAATTGTGACGGTGTCCTCCCTTGGGGTGGCGACGAGCTGGAAGTGGACGGCGAATTGCAGGCTACTGTGGCAATAGCGTGCCGATTAGAGTTGCCTCGAGCTTTTGAAGAATTTTCATTTTCCGTAGGTATAGAAGCTTGGATGCGCGCTGTTTATGCGTGCAATCAATATGTTGATGCACAGGCTCCGTGGGCTTTGCGTAAGACCAATCCCGAACGGATGACAGCTGTTCTTGCTACGATATTCGTTTGCTTGCGGGATCTAGCGATCGCAATCCAGCCCGTTATTCCGCGTTCGGCAGGTCTTCTCCTAGACCAATTAGGTGTTCCGGCAGAGGAACGTGATTTTGCCGCACTGGATGACCCAACTTGGTATCAACGGCTGACTCTCGCTGGTCCTCACCCGATATTTCCTCGGCTTGAAATGCCGAGCGAAGAGGCCATTGCCTAATGCTTGTCGATTCCCATTGCCACCTCAATTATAAGGGGCTCCTCGAACAACAGGCCGACGTGTTGGCGCGTGCTCGTTCATCGGGCGTCTCGGCAATGCTCAACATTTCAACGCGCGAAAGCGAATGGAACGAAGTTGTCGGGTTAGCAGAACAGGAACCCGATGTATGGGCTTCGGTTGGCATACATCCGCATGAGGCAGATGGCCACACCGGCGTCGATGCGGCTAAACTGATTGAGCGGGCTCAAAATCCGCGCGTAATTGGAGTGGGTGAAACCGGTCTTGATTACTATTACGACAAAAGCGACCGTGCCCAGCAACGGTCATCGTTCCGCGAGCATATTGTTGCAGCTCGTGAAACGCAGTTACCGATAATCATTCACATGCGCGATGCAGAAGACGACACAGCGCAGATATTGTCTGAAGAAATGGCTCTAGGGTCCTATACTGGCGTTATTCATTGCTTTACTGCAAGTGCAGAATTCGCTCGGAGAGCGCTTGATCTCGGTCTGTATATTTCGCTGTCGGGAATTGTGACGTTCAAAAACGCCGCTGATATTCAGGATGTTGCTAAATGGTTGCCGGGGGACCGGATGCTTGTTGAGACAGATGCGCCCTTTTTGGCGCCTGTTCCGCACCGTGGTAAAACCGGCGAACCTGGCTTTGTGGCCGATACCGCGCGCTTTGTTGCCAATCTCCGCGGGGTAGGGGAGGACGCCTTTGCCGCACAAACCACTGCCAATTTCTATCGTTTGTTCTCAAAGGCCGCGCAATGAGTGGCGAAGATGGACCATCGCTGATTTGGGGTGTCGTGATGGTGATACTGCTCATCAGCTCGTTAGCCGCCCGACGATTACCGATCGGCCAGATGGCAAAAATGGCATTGGCATGGATCGCAATTTTCGCATTGCTGTTTGTTGTTTTCAGTTTCCGCTTTGAATTTTTGGCGGTTTGGGAAAGGGTGAAATCCGAATTTGACGGCACTGCGAGCCAAACTGTCATGGGTGAAGCAATAAACATTAAACGGCAAGATGACGGCCATTACTGGGTGCAAGTCGAGATTAACCGGAAAAGCGCTAAATTCCTGATCGACAGCGGGGCCACTACAACGGCGATCAATTCGAAAACAGCACGCGAAACAGGCATTGAGGTTGATGCTTCCGGCTATCCAGTGATCATCAACACGGCGAACGGCAAGGTTACTGCCCAGCGCGGGTTAGCGGCTTCTTTGCAACTCGGTCCGCTGCAACTGGACGACCACAAAGTTGTTGTGTCCGATAGTTTTGGGGATACCAATGTTTTAGGCATGAATTTTCTTGACGGTCTAAGCAGTTGGAAGGTTGAAAACAACATAATGACGCTGCAACCCTAGATCCTGCAATTCAGATATAACTTAACATAATATATATTATCGAACTTACATATGTCTAAAACTAAAATGCCTGATATCACCCCGCTCGCCGAAATTATGGCAAAACTGCGCAATCCCGATGCAGGTTGCCCATGGGACATCGAACAGGATTTCGCAAGCATTGCACCTTACACCATTGAGGAAGCCTACGAGGTTTCTGACGCTATCGAGCGTAACGATTTGGAGGCGCTAAAGGACGAACTTGGCGACTTGTTGCTCCAAGTTGTCTTTCACAG
>JBKJLZ010000152.1:0-2674 GCA_046596705.1 Sphingorhabdus sp.
GCTGGTTGCATGGCTTTGACCAAGCCCCACAATATGATCAGCATTCCGGTCGAGAAACGTAAGAATAAAAGGCTATAGGCGCGCATTATGTTTTCCCTGTTCGAGACAGTTCGAACGGCAGCGGTCGAAGGTTACATCATGCATTTCCCCTTGCAATGTAGGATTTGATTTGAGAGGCTTGGATGAGTGGCTCGCAGGGGCTGGTGCGGCTCTTTCTCAGTGTCGATATTGTCCGCAATCCACTCAGCCAAATATGTCCGCTAAAGCAACAAGGGATACAGTTACACCCCCCGTGATGCGTTGCTTTTGTATCTTTAAGGCCTCCGGATGGCCGCTAGAGCTGCCAACCCTTCTCCCCTTGCGGGAGAGGATATGAAGCCTTGGCGTTTGTCGCCTAGGCGAAGTTGGTGAGGGGGCTGCGACGTCATAACCCCTCTCCCAGCTACGACTAATTCGCTTCGCTCAAAAGTCTTCGCAACCCTCTCCCGCAAGTGGAGAGGGATTATGCCTTCTTTGGCGGCCAAGGGAAGAAGCCTGACGTCTGCGCCACATACTCCGCATAGCCGGGCCGTGTCTTTCGCATGCCGTATTCGAGCAACGGCTTGCCCGACCACTTGGTGAGCGTGAAGGTCAGGAAAATCGGCCCGATGATGCTGATCCATCCCGGCAACCCAGTCTCCGCCGCGACGAGCCAGATGCCCCACCAGGTGCAGGCATCGCCGAAATAATTGGGGTGGCGGGTGAAGCGCCATAGGCCGGTGTCGAGGACTTTGCCTTTGTTCGCGGGATTGGCGCGGAAGGCGTTCAGTTGTGCATCGCCGATGGTCTCGAACGCGATGCCGATTATCGCGATCAGCGCGCCTGCGGCTCCCAACGGCCCGATCACCGTCCGCCCGCCATCGCTCGCCCAGATCCCCAACTGTGCGGGGAGACACGTGATGAAAAGCAATGGCGCTTGGGTCAGAAACACCGAAAGCAACGCGGTTTTGGACCAGCTCCAGCCCTTTTTTACCGTCGTGCTGGCCATAATCTTTGTATAGCGCGGGTCCTCACCATGCGCGCGCCATCGGGTCCATAAATGCCAAGCCAAACGCATGCCCCACAAAGTCGTCAGCCCCAGCAGCAAATGCGATCGCGCACCCGGCGCACCCGACTGCGCCCAAGTCGCCCATGCGAGCAGGACCATACCAAATGGCCAGAACGCATCGATGAACGAGACGTCTTTTATCTTCACCGAATAGCGCCAGAGCAACAATATTGCCGCGAGCAGGGCGACTGCATTTATCAAAAGCATAGGCGCAAGTGCAGTCATGTTTCGTCCTTCGCGATTACTTCGGTCATACCTTTTGCCGGATATTTAGGCGTAACGCGCGCGTAGACTTCGGCAACCTTTTTCATGTCGGCGGCGTAATCGCCCGTTGGCCATATTGCAGGACCAAGCCCGCCAGTTTTGGTGGCATAGTCCATCATCCCGACAACCATTGGCACCTTTGCCCCTACTGCGATATGATAGAAACCAGTCTTCCATGCGCGCACCGCACCGCGAGTGCCTTCGGGCGCGATGGTCAGCATGAATTCGTTTCGGGTGTTGAATTCATCGAGCATCGCCTGGACATAATTGCGGTTCGCCGAGCGATCCACCGGAACGCCGCCCATATCGAGCAGAAAATTCTTCCACGGCCAGCGGAACAAGGATTTCTTGGCCATGAAATGCGGCATTATCCCGAGTTCTTCGGTTAGACCGACGAAATAGAGGAAGTCCCAGTTGCTGGTATGCGGTGCTGCAATCAGGACAAATTTGCGCGGGTTTGGGATAACACCATGTGCGCGCCAGCCATGATTGCGGTAAATGGCGACAAGAATTTTCCTAAACAACCTCGATGGCAGGCTTGCCCTACGCTCCTCCAATTGCATGATCTGCTGCTCCCCCCAACAGGATGTTTACCCATGTTACGTGCCAGTGCAAACGGCTTGTTTCGGAAATACGCAGGCGCTAGGCATCCGGATGCAATCATAACTAAGTCGGGACCAAATCATGTCGCATAGCGGCCAAGCTGCAATACCGGTAATATCTTCAACCGGGCTGTTCACCCCGACAGATACTATCAGCAACGAAGAACTTGTTTGTAGCTTCAATGCCTATGCCGATTTGTACAATGCAGCCAATCCGGATGCAGAACCACTAGTGCACAGTTCGGTCGAGTTCGTCGAGAAAGCCAGCGGCATCAAATCGCGTCACGTGATGGACAAAGCTGCGATCCTCGATCCCAATGTTATGGAGCCGCGCTATCCCGAACGGCCGAATGACCAGATTTCAATCATGGCGGAAATAGGCGTTGCCGCATGTCGCGATGCGTTAACGCGGGCAGGCCGTGACATTGCCGATGTCGACGCAGTGCTTTGTGCGGCTTCGAATATGCAACGCGGCTATCCAGCAATGGCAGTCGAAATACAGCATGAACTCGGCATGGAACGTGGCTTTGGATTCGATATGAACGTCGCGTGCTCCTCGGCGACTTTTGGAATACAGACCGCCGCCGACTATATTCGCAGCGGCAATGCGAAGTCGGTGCTGGTGGTTAACCCCGAAATTACCTCGGGCCATTTGAACTGGCGCGACCGCGATAGCCATTTCATCTTCGGCGACGTAGCCACTGCGATTTTAGTCGAAGCC
>JBKJLZ010000179.1:0-2755 GCA_046596705.1 Sphingorhabdus sp.
ACCCTTCAGCCGGGCCTCAGTACGAATACGTGGCCCGCTGTTCCAGCGCATCAGGTAGATCAAAAATTCCAGATCAAATCGTTCGGGGCACCCCTCTGTCATGTCAGGCCTTGTGCGACCTCGATAGGTCCATATCCGTCGTAGCAGGCGTGAAATGCAAAGGCCTATGGGGTAATCAAGATAGAGTACGGTATCTGCCCGTTCCAGCCGCTGGCCCAGCGTGCCACCATATGTGCCGTCGATAAGCCAGCGGTCCTTCGTAACAATCTGCTGAAGCTTTGCGATAATTTCGTCCTTGCTGCTTTCATTCCAGCCGGGTTTCCAGTTGAGTTGATCCATATGATAAACGGGCATCGCCAATCGATTGCCAAGTTCTGTTGCTAGTGTGGATTTACCCGCACCGCACGGTCCAATGATGAGAACTCGCTGCATGAAATCAATCTTGCTGCAGCCGCATGGCTACGTCATTCATGAACCGCACATCGTCACCTTTCGCTAGCCAATCGGCCTCAGCGGATACCGCGCCCAGCAAATCAGCCAGATCATCGATTTCGCTCTTATGGAAATTGCCAAGTACATATCCGGTCACGCGGTCTTTGTGGCCGGGGTGGCCAATGCCAAGCCGCACGCGTCTAAAGTCAGCGCCGATATGGTCGATCATCGAACGGATGCCGTTGTGGCCCGCAGCGCCGCCGCCGATTTTGACCTTTACCTTGAACGGCGCGAGGTCGAGCTCGTCGTAGAACACAGTGACGCTTTCGGGATCAAGTTTATAAAAATCCAAAGCCGCGCGCACGCTGCGCCCGCTTTCATTCATGAAAGTTGCTGGTTTGAGCAAAATGATTTTTTCGCTGCCGAACCGCAGTTCCTGCACCCATCCAAGAAATTTCTTGGCCGGATCCGGTAGATCGTGGATCTCGGCGAGCGCATCGATTGCCATAAAGCCGATATTGTGCCGGTGCATGGCATAGGTCGGTCCGGGGTTACCAAGGCCTACCCATAATTGCATCGAACGGCCCTCTAAGCTGGAATATCCGGGGCGGGTAAAACCCAACCCCGGAGATAACATTAAGCTTCAGCTTCGCCTTCGGCAGCTTCGCCTTCAACGGTGGTGTCACCTTCGCTCGACTTCATCGCCGACGGAGCAACGATGGTAGCGATTGTGAAGTCACGGTCGGTGATCTTGCTTTCCGAACCGGCTGGCAACGTCACGTTCGAAATGTGGATCGAATCGCCGACGTCGAAACCGGTGACATCGATCTGGATGTCGTCAGGCATCTTGTCGCCTTCGCAAACGAGTTCGAGTTCGTGACGAACCACATTCAACACGCCACCACGCTTCAGGCCTGGCGATGCTTCTTCGTTGATGAATACTACAGGCACATTCACTTCGACCTTTGCCCCCTTGGCAATGCGGAAGAAATCGACGTGCGTTGGGCGATCCGAAACCGGGTGAAAGGAAACGTCTTTCGGCAAGGCCAACTGCTTTTTGCCACCAAGATCGATTTCAATCATGCTGTTCATGAAGTGGCCGGTCATCAACAATTTGACGAGTGCTTTTTCTTCGACGTGAATCATTTCGGCATCTTTTTTGTTGCCGTATATTACTGCGGGTATCCGGTTTTGACGACGCAATTCGCGGGAGGCTCCCTTGCCAGCCCGATCGCGCGTCTCGGCCGACAAAGTCAGCTGATCGCTCATGGTAATTCTCCAATAAAGTTACGTTTGCCGTCACGCCTCCAGGGATGACCACAACGGCAAGCGCGCGCCTATATGCGGAGCGCCGCACAAATGCAAGCTTTGTGCAGCGGTTAGGCCAGTGCTTTGTAGAGGCTGAACAGGCTGGTCGCTGTGAGAACGGTGCCAACCATCAGCATCAACGAACGAAGCTGAATACGTTTGGCTATCATCGCTCCAAAAGGAGCAGCAATAAGACCGCCTATCAGCAACCCGCCGGTCACAATTGTAAATGCTTCAAGGCCGATGGTTAGTATAAAAGTGACCGATATGCTGGTGGTGAGGAAAAACTCCGCAGTGCTGACGGTGCCGACGGTCTTGCGGGGATCTGTGCCTTGGATCAGCAGATTCGACGTCACGATCGGACCCCAACCGCCACCGCCCGAAGCATCCATAAAGCCGCCAATTAGCCCCAATGGCGCCACAACTCTAGCCTGTTTGACCTTGGGCTCTTTCGGATAAGTGAGCGCTTTGAACAGCAAATAGAATCCGATGCAGGTCAGGTATAGCATCACAATCGGCCGTGTTATCGAGGCATCAATATTTGAAAGAACATAAGCTCCGACGCAGCCGCCGACGACCCCGGGCACGGCCAAGCGCGTGAACAGCTTCCAATCGACATTTTTGTGCAGCGCATGGCTTATTCCCGAGGCGCCAGTGGTAAACATCTCCACCAAATGCACACCTGCAGATGCGCGTGCGGGCGGGACGCCCATCACGCTGACCAGCAAGGTACTGCAAATAACACCGAACGCCATGCCCAATGCACCATCGATCAACTGCGCTGCAAAGCCGATGGCAATGTAGGGCGCAATCGCAGACCAATCGAGATTGGTGATAAATTCGATCATCCGAGCCTCATGTTACCAATGGCATTTGCAAGGCATAATGCGAAGTACGCACCTTGGCCATAGGCTTAACCGGCTGGAATTTATTGCCTAGTCCCAAGGTGCGCTTTGCGCTCATCGACATAGGTCTTGTTAAGCTATGCATTTGTTATGAGTCTTTGGTTTCGGCG